>CAYXQN010000027.1:9996-22502 GCA_964466825.1 uncultured Faecalibacterium sp.
TCTCCTTCTGGGTCACCAGAAAAACATTGGAGTTGTTCGCCATTGCCCACTCCACTGCTGCAATGCTTTTTTCTCTGCCCACCTCAAAGTGGACCAGATTGTTGGGGAACACCACCAGACCGCGCAGGGCGATGGTGGGCAGATGAAGCTCTCTGCGCTCCACCTTGATCGTAACCTTATCCGACATACTGTAAACACCTCCCGGCAGCCGATGGTCCTTTGCATTTCAGCTGCCTTGTCAGTTCGTGTATCCTAAAAATTCAGTTGTTAACTTATTATACGGTTTTTCCGGCAGAATGCAACCATTTGGTCCATTCCGTCGGTCATTCGCCACGTCTTTCCTGTGTACTATAGCCCAGACGTCCCAAAGCGGGCAGCAGCGCCCGCAGTGTAATAGAGGTCAGCGCCCCCATCACCAGTCCCATTACCAGCATCACCGGCGCATAGTACAGCGATAGCGAAGACGAGATGATCACACCTGCTCCCAGCAGCTGCCCCACATTGTGTGCCAACGCTCCGCACACCGAAAGGATAAACCAGGTCGGACGTACCGGCAGTACATAGTACAACAGCCACATGACCAGCAGTGACAGCAGACCGCCGCACAGTGATAACAGACCCGCTGTAAATCCGGAAACCAAAAAGACAAACATCGCCTTGAGCACATCCAGTACCAGCGCCTGCCGTGGTCCCATAAAAAACAGCGCATACATTACAACGATATTCGCCAAGCCCAGCTTCATGCCCGGCAAAAGTCCCGGAATGACCAGCGTCCCCTCAATGAACGAAAGGGCCATAGCAAGTGCAAACAACAGTCCCGACAATGCAATACTGCGTGTCTTTGCATAGTTGCGTTTATTTCTTTCCATCTTCGGCCCCTCTCAAGCTTCGCCTGCCGCCTGCTCGTATGCTTCCTGTTCTTCCATAGCGGCCTCCCATGCAGCAAACAGTTCTTCCTGATGGAAACGCAGATCGCTCAGCTCATCGCTCTTTTTCCGCAGCAGCTCCGGATCATTATAAACTTCCGGCGAGTTGATCTCATTGTCCAACTCCACTTCCCGTGCTCCGCAGGCTTCCATCTCGTCCTCGCAGGCTTTGATCTTAGCACGCAGCTCTGCACGGCGGCGGCGCTGTTCCTTGCCATAGCCCGCTTTTGCCGGTTCTGCAGCTTTCTGCACCGTCTGCACAGGAGCTGCACGGCCCATCAGTGCATCATAGCTGGGGTAAACCGTCGCTTTCCCATCCTCCAGATAAAGGATCGGGCAGGCAAGGCTGTTCATCAGATGACGGTCATGTGTGACCAACAGCAGCGTACCCGTGTAAGCCGAAAGCGCTTCGGTCAGATTTTCACGGGTATAGATATCCAGGTGGTTGGTCGGCTCGTCCAAAAACAGCAGGTTTGGCCGCTCCAGCACGATCTCCGCAAAGCGCAAGCGCGCCAGTTCGCCACCAGACAGCGCGTCACTGGGTTTGAATACAGTTTCTCCACGGAAGCCAAGCTTCGCCAGATGGCTGCGGACCTCCAATTCTGTCATGCGGGGATACTTGTTCCAGATGACATCGATCACCCGGCCTGCACCAATGCGGTTCTGCTGCTGCGCAAAAATACTGGGGCGTGCGCCGGTACCCAGCCGCACCATACCGCAAGTGCAAACAACAGTCCCGACAATGCAATACTGCGTGTCTTTGCATAGTTGCGTTTATTTCTTTCCATCTTCGGCCCCTCTCAAGCTTCGCCTGCCGCCTGCTCGTATGCTTCCTGTTCTTCCATAGCGGCCTCCCATGCAGCAAACAGTTCTTCCTGATGGAAACGCAGATCGCTCAGCTCATCGCTCTTTTTCCGCAGCAGCTCCGGATCATTATAAACTTCCGGCGAGTTGATCTCATTGTCCAACTCCACTTCCCGTGCTCCGCAGGCTTCCATCTCGTCCTCGCAGGCTTTGATCTTAGCACGCAGCTCTGCACGGCGGCGGCGCTGTTCCTTGCCATAGCCCGCTTTTGCCGGTTCTGCAGCTTTCTGCACCGTCTGCACAGGAGCTGCACGGCCCATCAGTGCATCATAGCTGGGGTAAACCGTCGCTTTCCCATCCTCCAGATAAAGGATCGGGCAGGCAAGGCTGTTCATCAGATGACGGTCATGTGTGACCAACAGCAGCGTACCCGTGTAAGCCGAAAGCGCTTCGGTCAGATTTTCACGGGTATAGATATCCAGGTGGTTGGTCGGCTCGTCCAAAAACAGCAGGTTTGGCCGCTCCAGCACGATCTCCGCAAAGCGCAAGCGCGCCAGTTCGCCACCAGACAGCGCGTCACTGGGTTTGAATACAGTTTCTCCACGGAAGCCAAGCTTCGCCAGATGGCTGCGGACCTCCAATTCTGTCATGCGGGGATACTTGTTCCAGATGACATCGATCACCCGGCCTGCACCAATGCGGTTCTGCTGCTGCGCAAAAATACTGGGGCGTGCGCCGGTACCCAGCCGCACCATACCGCCGGAGGGACGACGTTTGCCGTTCAGAACCTGCATCAGGGTAGACTTGCCCGCACCATTGGGGCCGGCGATGATCAGCCGCTCACCACGGCACACTGTATAATTAAAAGGTTCCAGCAGTGTACGCGCCCCGATCTGGATCATCAGATTTTTCAAAATAACAAGCTCGTTCCAGGGTTCTACATCATACTCAAACCGGAACTTGAGCTGGTTCGTCTCATCCTTGGGTGCCTCTGTGATCTCCAGTTTTTCCAGCTGTTTGCGACGGCTCTGAGCCATTTTAGTAGTAGATGCGCGCACAAGGTTACGGTCCACATAATCCTGCAGCTTTTCCGCCAGAGCCACATCTGCATCATGCTGCTTTTGCCGCAGCGCATCTGCGGCTTCCTTCTGCGGCAGATAAGCAGAGAAGTTGCCCTTGTAGGTATTCATCGTCTGGAAGGAGACCTCCCAGATCTTATTACAGATATTATCCAAAAAATAGCGGTCATGGCTGACCACCAGCACAGCGCCCGAATAACCCTTAAGATAATTTTCCAGCCATTCCATGGTTGCAAAATCCAGATGGTTCGTGGGCTCGTCCAGGATCAGAACGTCCGGCTTTTCCAGCAACAGCTTCGCCAAGCGCAGCCGAGTCAACTCGCCGCCAGACAGTACCGCAATGTTTTTATCCCAGGTATTCTGCGGAAATCCCATGCCGGACAGCACTTTTTTGATATTGACATCCATATTGTAGCCATCCGCCGCATGGACCACATTCTGCAACGCATCATGTTGTGCCATCAATGCATCGTCCTCCGGATGTGCCGCCATCCGGCGCTCCAGGATCTGCATCTGCGCCATAGCATCCAACACATGGGCAAAGGTCGAACGCATCTCACCGTAAATATCCAGTGATGCATCCAGTTTTGCATTCTGCTCCAGATATCCCAGCGTAACACCATGGGTCACACTGAATTCTCCCTCATAATCCTGATGCTCACCCGTCAGGATCTTGAGCAGGGTCGTCTTGCCTGCACCGTTCTGGCCTACAATGCCAATACGGTCTTCCCGCTCAACACTGGCCGTGATATCATGCAGCACAACTTTTTCGCCAAAGCTCTTACCAAGTTTCTCCAAATGAATCAGCATAGTTTTTTATCCGTTCTTCTTTTCCAAAACTGTTTGCCTATCAGCACTGATGACGACGGTTCTTCAGGCCCACGTTCTCCAGTTCTTCAGGCTCCATTACCAGCGGATACAACTCCTGCAGGCTGGCGATCTCGTAAGTCGGGATCACCTTGCCAGGGTTCTCTGCATGATCCGGATTGAACCAACAGGTATCCAACCCCGCATTGAATCCTCCCTGGATATCGCTGGCCAGGCTGTCGCCCACCATCAGAACATGCTCCCGGTTTTCCACACCCAACGTACGCAGCGCCGCATCAAAAATCTTTCGGTTGGGCTTTTCGCTATCCATCTTTTCCGAGACAAAAAGCTCCTCCATATAATCCAGGATACCACTCTCCGCCACGCGGCGGCTCTGCACCTTATAAACACCGTTGGACACGATCGCCAGCGTTGCCACCTCCGACAATTCCCGCAGCACATCCAGGACCTCGCTGTTCATCAGGTCCGGATGAGATGCCAGCTGATCCAGATAGTAACGGTTCATTTCTGCGCCGTCCCCAGCAGCATCAATGGCTTTGAGGAACCGTGTGAACCGCTCGTTCAACAGCTTTTCGCGGCGGATCTGGCCTTTTTCCAGTTGCCGCCACAGTTCTTCATTGATCTCACGATAGGTCTGTACCGTTTCTGCATCCGGCTCGATGCCATAGTTCACCAGCGTATCTGCCAGTGCCTTTTTTTCTGCTGCATCAAAGTTCAGCAACGTATTGTCTGCATCAAATAAAATACAATAGTATTTTGCCATAATCTTCCCTCTTTCTTATTAACGCCTGCCCACAGGCATGAACAGGGAGAAGCCAGCCCTGTCTTTTACAGAGCTGGCTTCCATTTATTCCAGAACCATTTCGTACGATGAGACGTCTGTTTGTTCTGGTCTGTTGTCCGTACAGGCAGTTCGTCCTATGCAAGTGTTCTGGCTGCAGCGCGGCATTTCTTCTTCCAGGATGCCGTTATCCACATTGGTCCAGTCCATCGCATACCAGTCCACACTGCCATCTGTTACGTCTTCTGCGCCCGGAAGCCCCGGCACACGCAATTCTTCACAGATCATACTGCACAAGCCTCCTCTCCCGCCAGCTTATGCTGCTGTACAAGAGAACGTGCAGTCTGCTTTCGGAGTTTCAGGAAGCACTTCCCGTTGCCTCGCGGCTTGCACTGGCCTCCGAGCTGCTGGCCGCCGTACTGCTGCTGGCTGCCGGCTTGCTGGAAGCGCTGCTGGAGCTGCCGCTCTCTGTCTTTACAGAGGAGGCACTATTGCCGGAAGTTCCACTGCTCACGGCATCCTCTTCCTTGCGGGACGCACTGGAACTGCCTGCAGTCGAAGAACTGCTGCCGGTATCTGTACTGCTGTCCGGCTTACTGGAGGACGCGGCTCCACTGGAAGAAGCTGTACTGCCTGATGTGCTCTCACTCTTGCCAGACGATGCACTGCCTGTTTCAGATGACGCATCTGTCTTACTGGACGCCGTGCTGCCTGCGCCGGAAGTACTTTCGCTCTTACTGGAAGATGCCGCACTGCTGGAAGACGAGGATGTAGTTCCGGAAGATGCGCTGGAAGACGCACTGCCGGAAGATGCTGCCGTACTGCCGGATGCAGCACTGGAGCTGCCGGAGGATGCTGCCGCAGACGAACTGTCCGCACTTTCTTCCGAGCTGCTGGAAGAACTGCTTACCGAGGTCACACCGCCAACCGTCACATCCAGCTGGTTGCTGGTAAGAGTCGTTCCATTATACGTCACCGTCGCATAGATCCGGAACGTAACATCAGCCATTTCTTCGCTCAGCGGTACCTTCACTGTCTTTTTGCCCGCAGCATCCTTTTGTTCTACCCCATCAGAATACCAACGGATATCACTGGTTTTCAGTTTGCTGTTGCTCAGAGTCGCCTTAAAAGTATATGTGCTGCCAACGACTGCCTTGCCCGAGGTACTGATTTTGATGGACGCCGCCTCAAAAACAGCTGCCAGATCCATATCTTCTTCAAAATCCGCATCTGTACGGGTCGCATCGGTCACTCCATCGCTCCATTTGATGAAGATATATCCATTGTCCGGAACAGCCGTCACCGTAATCGCCTTTGCAGGGTCCTTGATATCATAGTTAAGCAGTGCCTTGCCGCTCTCGGTCTCGCTGCTCAGTGTACCGCCGCCATTTTTGTCCACGCGGTAGCTCACTTCGTACAGTACTTTGGAGCTGCTTGCACTTGCCGAGCTGCTGGGTGCCTGCACCGCCGAGCTGGGATCGTTGGTATACTCTGCACGGATAGGAATATTGGTCGTATCCGGTCTGCGGTCTTCCGCCGGGTCTGCATGGGTGCGCAGATAGTTCAGCATTGCCTTCAGGCCCGCCGATTTCAAGTGGATATCACCCGACTGATAATATTCCGCCCGGCCATAACCATCCTCGTCCTTGAGTGCTTCAGCGCTGTTCAGAAATCTGATTTCCAGTTCCTCGCACATGGACAGCAGCGCCATATTGAAATCGTCGATCTTCGTCTGCTGGATATTCGGATAATTGCCATGGTCAGCAGGTACCGGGGGCACCGTATTGACGATGATCTCCGTATAAGGATATGCCGTTTGGATCTCCGCCACCAGCGCTTTATAGTTTCGGATAAAATCTTCCACTTCCTGGTCGGTATCATTTGTACCAAAGGTCAGTACCACACGGCGGGGCTTCATTTTGGCTACTGCCTGTGCAATGGTATAGCGGTTATCGTCCCGCTTAAAGGTCACAAAGGTCTCGGTCAGTGCCGTAGAGACGCCGATCCCCTCTTTTGCACAGAACTGCTGCAGCGAGATCAATCCATTCGCATAAAGACGAACAGTATTGGAATCACCCAGAAACAGAGTCTGCTCCTGATAAGAGGTGCCCGCATCTGCGGTCTGCGGCAGCAGTGCCGACGAGGTCTGACTGATTTGATAATGATCCGAAATATCCTCAACATCACTACTGCTGGAAACAGGCTCACTGCTGGAAGGCTGCACCACCGGAGTTTTTTCCGGCTTACCGCGCTTGAGCAGTGTATAGGTGATCCCAATGGTCAGCAGTACTGCCAGTGCACAGATCGCACAGACCAGCACTGCCTGTTTTTGCATCGGAGTAAGCTCCTGCTTCTCCGGTTGATAGTTTTCTTTCATTCTTCCCACCACTTTCCTGGTACGATAGCTGTACAGTCTGTTACTCTGTTACGCCATTCAGAATTTTATCGGCAAGGTCGGCGCAGCTTTCAGCCATAAACACCGGCGCAAAAGGCTCCAATTCTTCCCGGCTTCCGTAGCCGTACAAAGCACCGGCAGCATCCAGCCCGCAATCGGCAGCACCCCGCATATCATCCCGGCGGTCACCCACCATCAATACACGCTTGCCCCGGAGCATCGGCTGTTCCAGCACATATCGCACCACTTCGGTTTTGGTATCCCTGCTTTCATCCATCGATGCACCACCGATAAAATCAAACAGTTCTGCCAGACCTTTTTCCTCCAAAATAGGGGTGACAACTTCGGTCGGCTTGGACGTTGCCGTACACAAGATCAGCCCCGCCTCCCGCAGACGGCACAGCATATCGGCAGCACCGGGGTATGCTGCGCACTCATGACTGCCCTTGACTGCATAGCTTTTACGGTACAGATCGGTTGCCTGCTCGATTTTTTCCAGCTCTGCAAAATGCTCACCGAACGTCTTACGCAGCGGCGGGCCCAAATAGCGGCGCAGGTCCACATGGGTGATATCCACCCCCATCGTCTCAAAAACTTCGGTCATGGTATTTATAATGCCGGGCGCAGAATCGATCAGGGTCCCGTCCACATCAAAAAGGATCGCATCGTAGTTCAGCAATTGCGTTTTCCTCACTTTCATAATGATACATCTTATAGTATAGCACAGTTTTGTTCTATCAGCAATTGCAACAAAAGCTTTTTTAGAATTTAGACATTTTTACCGTACCAAAGGCAGATTCCCTTTTCCTCAGCTGCGGACTCGCCTGCGTAAAAAACACCGCCGTATGGATGAACTCCATACGGCGGTGCTTTTTGCTGTTACTGAGCGCAGTTACCACTTGCTCCGGTTGCCGGATAGTACAGATTGTTGGAGATAAACTCCAGCTTATCCTTGAGCACCAGCTCCAGATTTGCCACGGCATGCACCATATTGGTAGCCGAATCATTCACTTCCAGCAGCTTGCACAGGTCGATGCCATCCATATTCATCGCAGCATTCATCTTTTTACTTTCTGTACAGAGGATATGGCTCAGCGCATTTTCCTGCAACGCAATGCTTTCCAACAGATCGATCACCGCCTGATCCAACGTCACTTTATGAGTACAGGGACAACCGCAGGCCATGATCTCTGTGCAGGGAATCGTCGTTTCAGCAGACATTGGGCTTCATCCTTTCTTTCATAGAAGGTGTGTACGCCCCATTCTATTCCGCTATTTCCCGGATGGTCACTGTTTGCCGCGCACTTTTTCAATGGTATCCCGGTAGCCGCCAGAGCCATACTGGATACAACGGTTGATCCGGCTGATGGTCGCTGTGCTGATCTCCACTGCTTTTACGATCTGCTCATAGGTACTGCCGTCCAAAAGCAGTTTTGCCGCTTCCAAACGCTGTGCCATATCCGAGATCTCTTTTACGGTGCACAGGTCCTCAAAAAAATTATAACATTCTTCCCTCGTCTCCAGGCTGAGGATCGCATCAAACAGTGCATCCGTCGTTTCATTTCTTCTGGGATTTTTTTCCGCCATTGTTTTACCGCCTTTCCATTCAAAGTCTTCTTTTTACATCACCACTTTATCACATGAAAGTGTGAAAGTCAAGAGCAACCAACCATCTACTATCTTCAGGTTCAAGTTGAAACAAAATCAACAAAAGAAACACTTTTTTCAACACTTCAAATTATGCGTTATCCCCATTTTAAGGAAAAGTTATTGACAAATTATGAAAAGAGGAATATACCGTATAATATCACTCAAAACCGCATAGATATACGGTTTGGGCCAAACGTGCTTTCGGAGGAAAGTATACAGGAAAGAGGTTATTTTATGAACACGTTGGTTATCGTTCTGATCGCTGCCGTGTGCCTGTTTGGAGCCTATCTGCTCTACGGACGCTGGCTGGCAAACAAATGGGGCATCGACCCCACCGCAAAGACTCCTGCCGTTGCTCACGAAGACGGCCGCGATTATGTCCCCACCGATGGTTGGACGGTATTTGCACACCAGTTCAGCTCCATTGCAGGTGCAGGCCCCGTCACCGGTGCCATTCAGGCTGCTGCCTTTGGCTGGCTGCCCGTTCTGTTGTGGGTCTTGCTTGGCGGCATCTTCTTTGGCGCAGTTACCGACTTCGGCGCTCTGTATGCTTCGGTCAAAAACGACGGCAAGAGTATGGGTATGCTGATCGAAAAGTATATCGGCAAGACTGGCCGTAAGCTGTTCCTGCTGTTCTGCTGGCTGTTCTGCGGTATTGTCATTGCTGCCTTTGCAGATATGGTCGCAGGCACCTTTAATGCCTACGGCACCGATGGCGCTCTGGCCGCTGCTGCACAGACCAACGGCGCCGCTGGCATGGTCTCTATCATGTTTATGGTGTTCGCCATCGTGTTTGGTCTGCTCCAGAAAAAGTTCCACTTTACCGGTTGGAAAGAAACTGTCATCAGCATCGTTTTCATCGTGCTCTCTTTTGTCATTGGCGCAAATGTTCCGTTGATCTTTGGCAAGGAGATGTGGAGCTACATCACCTTTGTTTATATCTTCTTTGCAGCCGTGTTGCCTATGTGGCTGCTCAAGCAGCCCCGTGACCACATGACCACCTTTATGTTCATGGCCATGATCGCCGGCGCTGTGATCGGCCTTCTGGTAGCACATCCCACCATGAATCTGCCCGTCTTTACCGGTTTCAACAATGAATCTCTGGGCACCATGTTCCCCATCCTGTTCGTTACCGTGGCCTGCGGTGCGGTTTCCGGCTTCCACAGTCTGGTCTCCAGCGGCACATCTTCCAAGACAGTCGCCAATGAAAAGGATATGCTGAAGGTCGGCTACGGCGCCATGATCCTTGAAAGTATGCTGGCGATCCTTGCACTGTGCGTAGCAGGCGCTTCCGCAGCTGCCGATGGCACCCCCGCTGCCGGCACCCCCTTCCAGATCTTCAGCCGTGGTGTTGCAGGCTTCTTCGAGATGTTCGGCGTCCCCACTTATGCAGCAACGGTCTTCATGACCATGTGCGTTTCTGCTCTGGCACTGACCAGTCTGGATGCCGTAGCCCGCATCGGTCGTATGAGCTTCCAGGAGCTGTTCAGTGTGGATGATATGGAACACGCTGCCGGCTGGCGCAAGCTGCTGTGCAACGTCTACTTCTCCACCTTCGTCACGCTGGTATTCGGCTTCATCCTGACCAAGATCGGATATGCAAACATCTGGCCGTTGTTCGGTTCCGCCAACCAGCTGCTGAGCGCACTGGTGCTTGCGACCCTGTGCGTATTCCTCAAAGTCACCGGCCGCAGCAACAAGATGCTGTTCCCCCCGCTGTGCATTATGCTGTGTGTCACCTTCACCGCTCTGGTGCAGCGTTTGATCTCTATGGTCAAGGCCATCAGCACCGCTGCTTCTGTGACCATCCCCGCTGGTGAAACCACCTGGGGCGCAGTATTCATCGCAAATGGTCTGCAGCTGATTCTGGCCGTCCTGCTGATCATCCTGGGTCTGAACATCGTGTTCCACTCCCTCAAAGCTTATAAGCGTGCCGAGCATAACAGCGAGGCAAAGGCTTAAATCTACGATAAAAGGGTCGTGTATCAGAAATGATACACGACCCTTTTTTTACTTAAAATAACTGGCGCAGCATCTGCTTTTCCCACTCCCGCAAGACAGTCAGCTGCAGCTCGGTATGAAACCAATGCTCTCCATCCTCCAGGATCGTCAAATGAGCGCCGGTATTCTGCTTAAAGCGCTCCAGTACCACACGGCTGGTCAGAGCATCCTTATCACCATACAGCACCTTTGTGCGGATATTTTTCCAGCGCAGCGGATGCTCACGCACCCAGCACAGATATTCCCACGAAAGCTCCTCGCCAGAATCGGTCGGGAGCCTGCCCGCCTGCCGGAGCTGTTCTTCGGTCACATTCGCCCCGCGCATCATATTGCTGATCAGGTCATTCATATCCACCACCGGTGAAACAAACAGGCTCTTTTCCAGCTTTTTGTCTGCCAGCGCCTGCATCGAAAACCACGCCCCAATGCTGACGGCATACAGCGAAATGCGTTTCCAGTGTCGGTGCAGATACGCATAGACAAGCTCCAGCTCCGGTATCACCACCCACGGCAGCAACTTTTGAGGCGCCTCCTTGCGGGCACCATGCTCCGGCAGGTCAATGGCCAACACCTGATAGCCTGCCGCCTGCGCTGCCTGCGCAAAGGGCAGCGCCTCCTCTTTTCTGCCCATCTTGCCATGGACGTATAAAAACACCTTGTCCGATGCTTCGCCCAGCAAAAGTGCCGGACTGTTTCCAATTTTCAAGCTTTGGCTGTTCATTGTTAGTCGCTCCTATTTATCCTTAGGTGCCCTCCTGTAAGAGGGATACAGTTTTCCGAAACATCATTGTTTGCATCCCCTCCCTTCAGTTTTAATGGCTTTATTGTAGCACATTGCCCTGGAAATAACAAGAAAAAGGAGCCGCAGCACCTCTATGGGTACTGCGGCTCCTTTTAGAAGCGATTGAAGTTTAAATTACTTCACCATGCTTGCAACTTCAGATGCGAAGTCATCAGCACGCTTCTCCAGGCCTTCGCCCTTGACGAAACGAGTGAACTTCACGATCTTGATGTCGCCGCCCAGCTCCTTAGCAACCTTAGCGGTGTACTGAGCAACGGTCAGGTCGCCGTCCTTGACGAACTCCTGATCGACCAGGCAAGCTTCCTTGAAGAACTTCTTGATCTTGCCCTCGATCATCTTTTCCTTGACGGCCTCGGGCTTGTTAGCGTTCTTCGGATCGCCAGCCATCTGGACCAGCATGATCTCCTTCTCCTTGGCAACGACCTCAGCGGGAACGCTGGCCTCGTCGACGTAGCTGGGGTTAGCAGCTGCGACCTGCATAGCAACATCCTTGCCGTAAGCAGCGAACTCTGCCTTAGCAGCAACCTCATCAGAGGTCTCGAAGCCGACCAGGATACCGTGGGTGCCGCCACCGTGGACGTAAGCAGAGCAGACGCCCTCGTAACGGACAAAGCGGCGAACCTTGATGTTCTCCTTGATGACCAGGATCAGGTTCTTCAGAGCATCGTCAACGGTGCCCTCGCCCATCTTGCAGTTCATCAGAGCGTCAACATCAGCAGGATTCTGCTCCATGATGACCTTGGTTGCGTCCTTGACGAAAGCAACGAACTTGTCGTTCTTTGCAACGAAGTCGGTCTCAGCGTTGACCTCGATGACAACACCGACCTTGCACTCGGGGCAGTAGTCAGCAAAGACCATACCCTCAGCAGCAACGCGGCCAGCCTTCTTAGCAGCAGTAGCCAGACCACGCTCACGCAGCAGCTCAACAGCCTTCTCGAAGTCGCCGTCAGCCTCAGTCAGAGCCTTCTTGCACTCCATCATGCCGCAGTCAGTCTGCTTACGCAGTTCCATAACGTCCTTTGCAGAAATAGCCATTTTACATTCTCCCTTACACGTTATTTCGGTTGTTTACGGGGAAATCAGGCGTTGGCTGCGTCCTCAGCGGGAGCTGCCTCCTGGTTGCCCTGCTTGCCTTCCAGAACAGCATCAGCCATAGCACCGGCGATCAGCTTGACAGCGCGGATAGCGTCGTCGTTGCCGGGGATGACGTAGTCGATCTCGTCGGGGTCGCAGTTGGTGT
>CAYXQN010000028.1:0-19454 GCA_964466825.1 uncultured Faecalibacterium sp.
TTAATCAGAGGGTCGCCTGTTCGAGTCAGGCAAAAGGCGCCAACAAAAGCGATGGGAGTTTCCCATCGCTTTTCTTTTTTGTCCGGAGAAAAACGCCAAAAACCGCACCACTGCTTGATAAATCAAACCCTCATTTGTTTTAAGTTTCACCCATTGTTCAAAAACATACCCTTGAAGATACTAGGGGCTTGTGGTATAATTTTTATATTCTTTGCAAGGTCTCTTTGCGTAATTTTCAGAAATTATGCCAAAAAGCCATGCTGATCAGCGCTCCCTTCAGCGTTTGCGGTATATCGGCCTTGGGCCGGGCCGCTCTGCGGAGCGCATTTTTCTTATCTGCAAATCAGCAGCGCCGCCAGCCCGCATCCTGCGCAGCCGACTGCACTGTTATTTGAAAAAATTTTGGATAGCTGAAAAAGGAAACATCTATGCGTTATACCTATGTCCGGCAGCACGACACGACCGACTGTGCGGCTGCTTGCCTCGCAATGGTGTGCCTGCACTACAAAAAGGAGATCACCATCACCCGTCTGCGTGACATGATGGGCACGGATCTGAAAGGCACGAACCTTGTAGGTCTGCAAAAAGCCGCCAATGAGTTGGGCTTTACCACCGCCGCTGTCCGCGTGGACCGCGAAAACTTTTTGAGCGATTTCTCGCTGCCCTGTATCGCTCAGGTCATTACTGACCAGGGCCTGGCACACTTTGTGGTCGTGTTCAAAAAGACCACCATCAAAGATGACGGCGAGCGCCGCAAGCATATGCTGAAAGAAGCAGAGCTTGCCAAAGACGAGACCAAAAAGCACAAGTGCAAGGACTACGTCGTTATCGGCGACCCTGCCTCGGAGCTGAAAAAGATCTCTCTGGACGAGTTCTACAAGAACTTTACCGGCGTTATGCTGCTGCTGAACCCCACTTCGGAGTTCAAGGGCGGCAAGGTGGAAAAGGGCGGCATGATCAAACGCTACATCGATCTGCTGCTGCCCCAGAAGAAGCTGTTCTTCTACGCCATCCTCAGCTCGGTCATCACCACCATTCTGGGCATTGCGTCCTCCATGTTCAACAAGATCCTGATGGACGAGGTCCTGCCATACGGCCTGGACAACCTTTTGGTGACGTTGATCATCGTATTCAGTGTGGTAAGCATCACCAGTACATTGATCGGATATGTGCGGCAATGGGTCCTGATCCATCTGTCCATCAAGATCGACATCCCGCTGATGCTGGGTTACTTTGGGCACATCTTCAAGCTGCCCATGAAGTTCTTTGCCACTCGCAAGACCGGCGATATCACCACCCGTTACTCGGATGCCGGTACCATCAAGTCGATCTTTACCAGCATTGCTCTGAGCCTTGTGATGGACATCTCCATGGCGGTCATCACCGGCATCATCCTGTTCCGGATGAATGCAATGCTGTTCTCCATCTCGTTGTTTATGGCGCTGGTCAGCATCCTGCTGGTGCTGGTGTTCAAGCAGCCGTATAAAAAGATCAACGAGGAGACCATGGTCCAGTCTGCTGCGCTGAACAGCCAGATGATCGAGAGCCTGCGCGGCATTGAGACGGTCAAATGCAATGCCAACGAGGAGACCGAGCTGGAAAATCTGGAACGTGAGTACATCAAGAGCCTGAAGATCAGCCTGCGTTCCAGCAAGATCAGCACGGCACAGAGCCTGATCTCCGCCTTTATCTCCACCGGTTTCAGCATGCTGACCACCTATGTGGGCATCAGCCAGGTGCTGAACGGCGAGATGACCCTGGGCGGCTTTATGGCTTTCAGCACCTTGTCCAGCTACTTTACATCTCCGCTGAGCAACCTGATCGGCCTGCAGATGCAGATCCAGGAGGCCAGCATTTCCATGAAGCGTCTGACCGAGATCATGGATTATCCCTCTGAGTATGCAGTGGCCGAAGGCTCCGAGCAGACCGATCTGGAAAAGGTTGAGGGCGATATCGAGTTCAAGGACGTTACCTTCCGCTATGGCAACCGTGCTCCTGCACTGGACCATGTCAGCTTTACCATCCCGGCCGGCAAAAAGGTCGCTCTGGTCGGCGGCAGCGGTTCCGGCAAGTCCACCATCACCAAGCTCCTGCTCAAGTATTACGAGCCGGAGGAAGGCGAGATCGATATGAACGGCGTGAACATTGCGGAGTACACCAACTCCTCTCTCCGCCGTGCAATCTCCTATGTGCCGCAGAACATCGAGCTGTTCAGCAAGACGATCTACGACAACATCCGGATCTCCCGCATGGATGCTACTCTGGATGAGGTAAAGGAAGCTGCCAAAAAGGCCGATGCACACGAGTTCATCCGTCATCTGCCCCTGCAGTACAACACCTATCTGGAAGAAGCCGGCAATGGCCTGTCCGGTGGTGAAAAGCAGCGTATTGCGCTGGCCCGTGCTTTCCTGAAGGACTCCAACCTGTACATCCTGGACGAGTCCACCAGTAATCTGGACTTTGCTACCGAGAACGTCATCTTTGACATGGTCTACAACCAGTTGGCAGACTGCTCCATGCTGATCGTGGCACACCGTCTTTCCACCATCCGCGACTGCGATATCATCCTTGTGATGGATCACGGCAAGATCGTGGAACGCGGCACTCACGATGAGCTGCTGGCCAAGGATGGCAAGTACCGTGAGCTGTGGGATATGCAGCAGGGTATCTTCCACCGCAAGGAAAAGGCAGTGGTCCCCGCTGCTGTGGCGGTAGAGGATGAGGACGACGACGATTCCATCACCTACTGATCCTACGCCGGATAACGCATAATGTATTGGGCCGGGCTATGGTTCCGGCATTTGCGATGCCTCGTTATGGTGTGCCCGGAGGCAGCTGCCTCCGGGCACATTTTTTAAAAAGATCCACGATCTGCTTTTGCGCAGCCGCTGGCCGCCAGTAAAAAGCTTTGGCCTTCTGGTCTGCGCTGACAGGTCACAATCCCTCTTTGTGAGGAAAAATATCAGAATTAGGGGTAGATAATCATGAATCAGATCCAAGTTGCTGAAAGCAAGACCCTCAAGCTCACCAATGTGGTCTCCCGCCGCATTATGCCCGAAGAACTGGGCAACATGATGGTGGTTTTGACCCAGATGCAGAACTTTATCAAGAGCAATAACGCCCAGCCCATTGGCCCGCTGGTGCAGGCAGTGCGGATCGGCACTGGCCCGGATCATGCACCGGAGCTGTATTTTATGATGCAGGCCACCCAGCTGATCACCAAAATGGAGCCGGGTTACCACATGGATGCTGTGCTGCGGGTAAGAAATTGCCTGTACGCCCATTACACTGGCCCCATGAGCCAGAGCCAGCTGGCCAGCTCCAAACTGCAGATCCATGCTTTTGAAAATGATATCCAGCTCAGCGGCGATACTTATACTATTTTTGTCAACCAGGACGATGACGAAGCTGTTGTTGACGTATTTATGGAGACCAAGTAATTATGACAAAATCCATCCAGAACCTTTCTGATCTGCAGGATCGCCGGATCATGATGGAGAAGAAGCTGCCGCCCTACGGTTACGCTTTTGTCATCCTGACCGGTCTGTTCATGCTTTTCCTGGTTGTATGGAGCACCCAGAACAACCGCATCTATGTCAGCCAGAATGTCGGCACCGTGCAGGCCAGCAACAAGACCTACATCATGTCCAGCTATTCCGGCTCCATCACCGAGCTGTATATCGCAGAAGGCAGCTATGTCAACGAGGGCGACCTTGTGGCCCGCATCAAGAGCACCGACCTGGATATGCAGCAGGACAGCCTGCAGAGCCAGTTGGACATCTACAAGCTGCAGCTGGCCCAGTACACAAAGCTTTTGCAGAGTGTGCAGGACGACACCAACTATTTTGATGAAGCCAGTGCTGACGATCAGCCCTACTTTTATCAGTACGAGACCTACAAGCGTCAGGTAGCACAAAAGAACTTTGACGCCGCTGCCTACCAGGCTGCCGGTTACTCCGACGCACAGATCAAGACTATGATGGAGCAGAGCCAGAGTGAACTGGAAGCCCTGTACTACTCCACCATGTCCACCATTTCGCAGAATATCACCAGCGCTCAGAGCAATGTGGATAACCTGCAGGCTCAGCTGGATGCGCTGAACACCGGTGCCAACGATTACTACATCTACGCTCCCACCTCCGGCGTGATCCACATGGACAGCCCCTATAAGGAGGGTATGGTGCTGAGCGCAGGCTCTGCACTGGCCACCGTCGCCAGCAAAAGCGATGATCTGGAAGTTGTAGCCTATGTGACCGTGAACGACCGTCCTCTGCTGCATGTGGGCGATCCCTGCAAGATCGCGATCACCGGCCTGTCTGAGTACTCTTACGGCACCCTGACCGGCACTGTGATCTCCATTGACAGCGACGTGACCTCCAGCGCCAGCGGCTCCTACTACAAGATGACCATCCGCCCGGATACCACCTATGTGGTGAGCCGCAGCGGTGACAAGGTGGATCTGGCCAACGGCATGAGCGTGACTGCCCGTGTGGAATATGACCAGGTCACCTACTTCGAGTACGCTATGGAAGCTTTGGGCGTACTGTTCCGCTAAACGGGACCGTCCGGCTTAGAGCGTCCTCACCGCATATCACACCCAAAGAGGTACATCAAACATGAAATCATCCGCAAAAAAGCTGGCGGTTTGCGCTGTTCTGCTTGGATTGCTGTGCACCATGGCCACGTCCGTTCTGGCTGCTGCTCCTCAGTACGAGGAGGAAAACGGCCTGACGCTGCCCTGGGACACGACCATTGCAGCCGACAGCATCGAACCCGGCAACTATTCGGCTAAAATGATCCTTGGTTCCACTCAGCAGCTTGCCCCTGTTGTGCGGCCCAGCTACAGCACCAAGTCGGTGGTGTTCATCTCGGACGACACCAGTGTGCTCACCGTGACCAGTACCGGTATCGTACAGGCAGTTGGTGTGGGTACTGCTTCCATCACGGCAGCAGCCGGCAACAAGATCTGCTCCTATACCATCGTTGTCTCGCTGGATTCTTCCATGATCGTGACCGCCATGGACCTGGCGCTGGCCTCTAACACCATCTATGTAGGCGATTCGGTCTCCGCTTCGCTGCAGGTCATGCCCTCCTCTGCTGCCAACTATGCTACCGTTACCCTGACTTCCTCCAACGAGAAGGTGGCTACGGTCAATGAGTTTGGCCGCGTTACCGGTGTAAGTGCAGGCACTGCCACCATCACCGCTACCTGCGGTTCTGTTACGGCTTCTGCCAAGATCACCGTAAAAGCGACTTCTACCAGCGTGAACAGCGGCCAGGTCGTTGTGCCCAGCACCACCTATGTGGTGCTCAAGCCCGGTGCTACCCGCACTCTGACCGCCAAGGCCACCCCGGCCAGCGCATCTCAGTCCTTTACTTACAAATCCGGCAACAGCAGCATTGCTACGGTAAGCCCCTCTGGTGTTATCACCGCAGTGGGCACCGGCTCCACCTCCATCACGGTCTCCAACGGTACGGCTTCCGCACTGGTCACCGTCATTGTCAACCGTTCTGCTCCCAGCGTTGAGCAGGGCGGCGAGGTAGGCGATGGTACCGCACAGGATTCCATTGCTCTGGACCCTGTGGTGCAGACCATCCAGAACAGCACCGAGGACGATGTTGTTTTTGCACAGGAAGAGCTGCCCGTTGTGACCAGCGAGATCCTGAACTCTCTGCGCACCACTGGCAAGACCCTTTGTGTCGTGGGCGATGGTTATATCCTGAAGATCCCCGGCAAGTCGGTCAAGAGCACGACCAGCCAGCTGGATACGATGCTGACCTTTACTACCACCGAGCATGGTCTGGAATTTGTGCTGGACAACGGCCGTTCTCTGCCCTGCACTGTGTTGGTGGAATTGGATGTGAGCACCTACTCCCGTCTGTATCTGTACAACTCCACCTCGGAAAAGTGGCAGTATCTGAACAGCTATACCGATGGTGTGATCACAGCAGATACCGCTGGCCGCTATCTGCTGACCAACCAGAATCTGAACTTTGCTGACATCAACTACACCTTCTTTATCGCAGGCGGTGCAGTTGTGGTGCTGATCGCCGCTGCATACATCGTTTTGAAAAAGCGGTATTGGTTCTGGTAAGCAAGCAACCTTTTAACCGATAACCAAAAAAGCTCCGCATGACAATTGTCATGCGGAGCTTTTTATTGTCACATCCTTACAGCACCATCAGCAAGGTGCCTGCACCGATCAGAATACAGCCCATCAGAGATTTGGCAGTAAAATCCTCGTGCAGGAATACAAATGCCAGCACCAGGGTGATCACTACACTGAGCTTGTCGATGGGGACCACCTTGGACGCTTCGCCGATCTGCAGAGCCTTATAGTAGCACAACCACGAAGCACCCGTGGCCAAACCTGACAGGATGAGAAACAGCCAGCTTTTGCGGCTGATCTCCGTAATACCGCCCTGTGCATGGGTCAGAAATACAATCCCCCAGGACATTACGACCACCACAACGGTGCGGATGGCCGTAGCCAGATTGGAGTTGACTCCATCAATGCCGACTTTGGCCAGGATAGAGGTCAGTGCGGCAAACACTGCCGACAACAATGCAAATACAAACCACATTTCCTTTTCCTCCTATGGATTTACAGAAGATCTTCCGGATAAAAAGTTCCAGCCTCCCTTGTGGTCCCGGAGCTGGCCGGTTTTACTCCACCGTAACGCTTTTTGCCAGGTTTCGGGGGCGATCCACATCGCAGCCCCGCAGCACCGCCATATAGTAAGCAAACAACTGCAGCGGAACAATAAGCTGCAGCGGCATAAACAGCGCTTCACAGCGCTGTAAACGAACGATCTGCTCTGCTATGCCGTCCGGCACATCTGCATCCTGCGACGCAAACAAAAGCACTCTGGCGCCGCGGCTGGCTGTCTCCTTTGCATTTGAGAGCGTCTTCTCGTAGACCTCCTGCTGCGTCGCCAAAGCGATCACCGGTACGCCCTCCGTGATCAGGCTGATGGTCCCATGCTTCAACTCTCCTGCTGCATAAGCGTCTGAGTGGACATAGCTGATCTCCTTGAGCTTCAGGCTGCCCTCCAGCGAGAGCGCATAGTCAAACCCACGGCCGATAAAAAAACAGCTCTGCGTGTTGACGAACCGGCTTGCAAGATATTTGATCTGCTCCTGATCCGCCAATTGTGCCCTGACCAGCCGCGGCATCTGCAGCAGTTCTTCTGTCAGACGACGGACCTCCGCTTCAGTTCGGGTCCTGCGGGCATATGCCAGCCGCAGTGCAAAAAGATACAATACACACAGCTGCACCATGTACGCCTTGGTAGAGGCCACTGCGATCTCCGGCCCAGCATAGGTATACATTACGCAATCCGCTTCACGGGCAATGGAACTGCCCACTACATTGACGATAGCCAGCACCGGCACACCACGGCTTTTCGCCAGCCGCAGCGCTGCAAGTGTATCGCTGGTCTCGCCAGACTGGCTGATGATCACCACCAGATCCTCCTCTGTCAGGATCGGGTCCCGGTAGCGGAACTCGCTGGCGATCTCCACCTGCGCAGGCACCCTGGCCAGCGTCTCGATGGCTGCCTTGCCCACCATGCCAGCATGCATTGCTGTTCCGCACCCCACCAGATGGATGGTGCGGATGCTGCGCAGCCTTTCATCCGTAAGCTCCGGGAGCCGAAGATCCGGCAGTCCGTTTTCCACCCTGGGGTGGAGCGCTGCCGCCATGGCAGAAGGCTGCTCGTGGATCTCCTTGAGCATAAAATGAGGATATCCGCCTTTTTCGGCGGCTTCCAGATCCCAGTCTGCTGTTCGCCTGGGACGCTGCACCGATGCTCCAAATTCGTTGTAGATCCGGATACCGGAAGCCCTGCAGACAGCAAGATCTCCTTCTTCCAGCACAGCGTAATTCCGGGTATAGCGCAGCAGCGCCGGAATATCCGATGCCACAAAGCTTTCTCCCTGGCCATAGCCAACGATCAGCGGGCTTTCACGCCGGAGCGCATACACAGTATCCGGCTGGTCCTGAAACAACACCGCCAGTGCATAGCTGCCACGCAGGTTGGCCAACGCCTGCCGCAGGGCTGCAAGCGGGTCACCAGTATAGCAGCTGTCGATGAATTTGACCAGCACCTCGGTATCCGTCTGGCTCTCAAACTGATACCCTTTTTCCTGCAGCATCCGCTTGAGTGATACATAATTTTCGATGATGCCATTGTGCACCAGACTGACCTTTGGGGTGCCATGGGGATGGCTGTTTACATCACTCGGTTCTCCGTGGGTGGCCCAGCGAGTATGGCCAATGCCGCAATGGCTGGCCTCCAACGGCTTCTGTGCCAGCTTTGCCTGCAGCGCCGCCAACCTCCCCTTGCTTTTGATGATACAGATCTTTCCTTGCTCCATCAGCGCTACGCCGGCTGAATCGTATCCACGGTATTCCAGCTTTTCCAATCCATCCAGCAGGACCTGCCGGGCACTGCGTCTGCCCGTATAACCAACAATGCCACACATACAAAACACCTCCACGCCGGCCGTCGCTGCGCCCAAATGCACAGTCATCCGGTCAGCCTCTGTTTCAGTTTATGTTCTTGTATGGCTTTCTTTGAAGGGATCTGTTAAGGTATCGCTGCGGCTGGTCCAGCCGTTCAGCCGGGGAGACATCCGCCGAATGGTTCGATGATCTCTCTCCTCGTCACCCTTACGGCTGTCCCCCGCATGGCCCGGCGCTTCGCTTCAACAAATAGCAAATATCCCATCTCTTAATACAAACCGTTCAGTGATTGCCCAGCATTTTATGCAGCTTTGGCTGCCACACCATGCGGTACAACGCCAGCATATTGCGCAGTGCCCGGTCGTACAGGACAAACGCCACGTTGCCGATCAGCAGCGTTGCAGCTGCCAGCGTCAGGGCTGTTGTCCGCAATTCTTGCGAAAGGTTGCTCGCAGGGATCAGCAGAAGGATGCCGCCGTACATCAAAAGCACTGCTCCATTGCACAACAGCACCTTTGCCAGCAGCTGCACCAGCCGGGAGCGGATCCGGTCAAACCGCGGCTTGACCAATGGATAGTAGCCCAGCAGGACGGTAAAAATCAGGGCGATCTCCTTGTCCGGCACAAACAGCAGCCCCAGCAGACTAACCGCCGCATAGGCCGTCCAGGCCATGGTGCTTCCGCACTCTACACAGACTGTTGCAATGAGAAAGCCCGCTACTGCGGGCGCAATGAACATAGCAATGGGGATGATCGTGCCCAGCAGCATCAATGCCACACACAGGGCCGCTGCCATGCCGCAGTATGCGACCTGCCAGCTTTTACGTTTGCGATGATACATTGAATGGAATCTCCCATTTTTCTTTTTCGACATTGGTCTCCAGCGGTTGCACCGCATGGCAGAGGCCAAGCATCATGATATTATCCAGCAGGGACCGATAGAATTTGACATCCAGCAGCTTGTAGGCCCGTACCAGATCGTTTGCAGCCGCCAGCGCCTGCCGACGGGCATTTTCCAATGCTGCGCTCTGGCTGGTAATACCGTTCACTACAAATACATTGTAGCGGCCGGTACGCTTGTCCTCATCAAACCGCTCGGCTTTATCCATCAGGTAAAAAATACGGCCAATACAACTGCCGATATAGCGCATACTCTTGCGCTCGTTTGGGTCATCTGTAGCAAGGGTAGCATACAGCGCACCATAGATATTGCTCATCGGCTCCGCAGCCAGGGTATAATTTTTGGCACTCAGATTCATCTGCACCACGGCATGCTCCTGTTCCTGCCGGAACAAGCGCTCCATGGCCGGGTTTTCAGTCACAACACGCTGGTAAGCACGGCGCAGCAACAGGCGGTCTGCGGCACGGAGCAGACGCTGGCGCCAGGGCAGCTCCCTGTATTTGCGGTCCTGCAGGCCATGCCAGCCCAGCATGATCTCAACCTGTGCCGCCAACCGGATCCCCTGAGTCTGACACATCATCTTGTGCCAGAACAAGGTGCCCGGGATCCGGCAATTCTGGCAGGTAGCCGAGCGGCCCGCCAGGCTGTCCGACAGAATGGCAAACAAAACGCCATTATGCTTCAGGGTATGGCAGGAATAAAGCCCATACGATGTATAGAGCTGGCGGCGCACCCCCCACAGATAGCGCTGATAAATATTATAATCCCGAATGGTCAACTCCGGCAGATAAGGCCGCATCCGTCCTATCATAAAGCTTCCGTTCCCTTCTCCGCAGCAGTGGCTGCTCCGCAAATGATTAAGGATAGTATAAACCTTTTGCCGCTCTGGTGCAACCTTAGAGTGTGAAATGTCCATAAATTTGTCGAATCTTTTCAGAAAAAGACATTCTTCCGCCAATTAAAAAATCCAGAACAAACGCACTTTTCCGGTCATTCCCGAAAAAATGATTTGTTCTGGATTTTGTAGCACTCCTGTATGCTCAGCGCACATCCCGGCCGGACACACCGCTATGATGGGTCCTCTTTTGCGTCAGCATCCGCTCATCTGCCTTCTGGATCAGGCTTTCCAGCCCCTGCTCCTGCGTGCGGCACACGATACCATAGGAGATGCTGTACTTTTTTTGATGCAGCTGTTCCACAAGGCGCTGCATCCGTGCTTCGCATTGCTGCTCATTGTCCTCGGTTAGCAGCGCCACAAACTCATCGCCGCCAATACGGTAAATCTCTGCCTGTGCAAAATGCTCGCACAGGCCCTCTGCCACAGCATGCAGCATTGCATCTCCCGCCGCATGGCCACGGCGGTTATTCAGCTCGTGCAGGTCGTCAACATCCACATAGATGCAGGTGACCTGCGAGAACAACCGGTCCTGATTTTTTTGCAGATACAGCTCATAGGCGCTGCGGTTCTGCAGGCCGGTCCCCTGATCCGTCACGCTCAGCTCATACATCCGCCGGTTAGACCGGGCCAGCCAGCTGAGCAGCAGCCCCATATACAGCAGCACCGTTACCGCAATGATACCTGCCATCCAGTAAAGATTTGCTGTACAGTCCCTCGTTTTTTGCAAGGCCAGCGCACGCTTTACTCCTACCGTCACATTCCAGTTGTTGATGCCGATCGGCTCAAAGTGAAGATAAAGCGGTTCGCCCACACTCCGGGAGACAACGGCCAGATCTCCGCTCCGGCCCTCCAGCATGGCCTGCCGGGCCTTTGCAAAGGAATAACCCGGCAGCATTTCACGGTCGTTCATGCTGTTCATATTGCCCAGCTCATTGTGCCAGGTGTCCATCAGGATATCTCCGCTGGTCCCATCCGTGACCAGCATAAACGCTTCGCCGTTATACAGTTCCAGGTCATAGCCGTCTGAATAGTTCTTCAGCGAGATCACTCCGTACAACACCGCCACAGTCTCGCCGTTGCGAACCACCGGCTCTGAGCAGCGCACCACCAGGTCTGTCGGATCTTTGATACTGACGCTTCGCTCTGAAATGTTGCTGCCCTTTTGTACCTCCTGTTCAAAATCCAGCACACCCTCGGTGCTTCGGTAGGTACCATCCTGGTACAGCATCCAGTTGCCCGGCGTCAGCAGCTCGATGCTGCTGACAAAGGATGCGCAGCGGTCGATGGCATTCATCGCCTCCAGGATCGCCTCCTCCCCCTGATCGAACCTGCTCGCCACCAGTTCTGCAGTTACCTGCAAAAGAAGCTCGTCCACCTCTGCAGACTGCCGGATATCTGCTGCAAGCTGCAGGGTATGCTCTGTCAGGTCGTCAAAGGAATACTGGGTCATCTTATCTCGGGTGCTTTTGACGCAAAACGCCACAGTCCCTGCTATAATCAGGGCCGCGATCACTGTGGCGGCAAACATGATTGGAAATTTCTTTTTTGGCACAGCACGGTGCTCCTTTAAAATTGCACTTTTCCCACAGAACCCCCTGCTCTGTGGGTCATCTGGTTCCTTCTCACGCAAAAAAGAGCGCCCCCTTTTGCAATCTCTTTCAAAAGGGAACACCCTTATAGATCTCAGTAAGCCAAGATCATTTCTTTTCAAAACGCTTGGGATCACGGGTGACACGCTTGCCGTCAAAGCCGGTTTTGGGCATGGGCTTTGCCGTATGCTCAAACTTGGGCGTGCTGTAGTACATATACAGCTGGCAAGGGATCATACCGTTGTACATTTTGCGGCGCTTGGAGGCACGCTTGCCATAGTGGTTTTCAAAATCCATATCGGCAGTAATGGCATAAACGCCTGCGCAGGGATGGGCCTCCATCTGCTGGCCCAGCGTACGGGCCAGTTTTGCAGCACCCTCAATGGTGCTCATACGTTCGCCGTACGGAGGGTTCGTCAGCACGATCGCCTCCGGCTTTGCCGCAAAGGTCGCTACGTCGGCCACCTCAAAGTGGCAGCGCTTGTCCACGCCGGCCAGTTTGGCGTTCGCATTGGCCAGTGCCACTGCAGCAGGATCGATATCATAGCCAAATGCTTCAAAGCCCACATCCAGCTTGGACTCTGCCAGTGCCTTCTGGCGCTGCTCTGCCCAAATGGCCGCAGGCACAAAGCTATAACGCTCGGCTGCAAAGCGGCGCTTAAGGCCGGGAGCAATGTTCATTGCCTTCTGGGCAGCTTCGATCAGCAGGGTGCCGCTGCCGCAGAAGGGGTCTTCCACCAGGCTGTCGCGGCGCACACGGCCCAGGTCCGCAATGGTAGCAGCCAACGTCTCACGGATGGGTGCTTCCATCGAGTTGCGGCGGTAACCACGCTTGTGCAGTGCGTCACCGGTGGTGTCCAGCATGATCTCGCAATGGTCCTTGCGCAGCATAAACCGGATCTTATACTCCGTGCCGCTCTCCGGCAGGATAGAGGTACGGTGATACTTCATCAGACGCTTGACCACCGCTTTTTTGATAATGCTCTGGCAGGCAGGCACGCTGGACAGCTGGCTGTTCAGCGACGAACCCGTGACCGGGAAGGCTGCATCCGCAGGCAGCAGCTCCTCCCATGCAATGTTGAACACACCATCAAACAGTTCGTCGAAGGTCGTTGCCTTATAGCTGGCCAGCAGCAGCATTACACGTTCCACCGTGCGCAGATTGAGGTTTGCCGCTGCGATCATCTCCGCACCGCCCTCAAAGGTCAGACGGCCGTCATCCACCCGGATGTTTTCAGCGCCAATGCGGGTCAACTCAAATTTTGCAGTAGACTCGCAGCCAAAAAAGCAGGGTGCGATCAGTTGAAATTTTGCAGGCATGGTTGCTTCCTTTCTTTTCCATTCCGAAAAAACAGACCTGTCCGACCAGAGTGGACAGGTCTGTTCCGTTTATCTGTTTGCGCAGTGCTCAGCGGCCGCCGCGACGGCCACGGGAGCCATAGCCACCGCCACGGCGGCTGTTGGTCTCATGGTCCAGATCCGCCATCTTTTCCTCGCTCTGGCTCTTAAAGCGGCTCATCATGTCCTCAAAGCTCATGTTATCTGAGCGGACCGGAGCCTTGGGCTGCCAGACCCGGGGAGCTGCGTCCCGTGCAGGGCCGCGGCCACCCTCACGCGGGGGACGACCGGCACCATGGCCGCCAAAACGGCCGCCCTCACGGGGTGCACCGGGACGGGGACCTGCCGGACCACGGTCGCCGCGCATCGGACGGGGAGGCGGCGGCAGCAGACGCTTGATGGACAATGCAATCTTGCCATCCGGCGCAATGTTAATGACCTGTACTTTTACGATATCGCCATCGTGCAGAACGGTTGCAATGTCCTGCACATACTCGTTCGACACCTCCGAAATATGGACCATGCCCACACGGCCCTCCGGCAGCGCCACAAATGCGCCAAAGGGCTTTACACCTGTAACACGGCCCTCAAATACGTTCCCTACCTCAATTGCCAAAACTCAATACTCCTTGTTCTCGTTAGTTGCCGGTCACATCCACAAAGATGCGCTCATTCGGCGCAGCGTAATCGTAAGAGTCTCTTGCGACCCATTCCATGACCTGATCGGTATCTCCGCTCAGGATCCGTTCCAGTTCTTCATTCTGTTCCTTCTGCTGCGCCACCTGTTCCTGCAGGGTCTCCAGCTCGGCCCGCTTGGAGCTGAGGGTGACCTGATTGGTGATGTAAGCAGTAAGCAGACTGATGTATGCCAGGACCAGAAGCAACCGGAGGAGCGGATGCCGCACGCCCTTTTTCTTCCGTTTTTTACGTACTTGTCCTGCCATTGCCTTGCGCTCCTGTTGAACTGTGGGCACACTACGCCCTCTTACTCTGATACGTTTGAATTATACAACACAGTACAACGGTTTGGCAAGTTCTTTTTTGATTTTTCTGCGTTTCTTTTTGCCTTCCGGCGCTTTCGTGTCCAGCGCCGCACACCTTCCAGCGGCAGCCTGACCAGCCGGAGCACTATCCGCCCCGCTGCACGCAGCGGAACGCCAAAAAACTGTGCGCTGCCCCCTGCCCCAGCACAGGCTGCCAATACCATATACCAGCGCAGGATGCCTGCACTGCTGTATCCGGCAGCATAGCTCTGTACTGCCAGCAGCACACTGCCCACCCAGAGCAGATCCGGCAAAAAGGCTGCTCTGCCCCGCACCGGAAACCACGCCCGGCCCGCACCGGTAAACGCGCCCAGCACTGCACAGTGCAGCATTTCCTGCCCGATCTGCCACGGCAAAAGGACCTGTACCATCAGCGCAGAATCCGGCGCAGCAGGCCGCCCGCCGTGTGTTCCTGGCTGTACTCCAGGGTACGGAACTGCCCCGTGAGCCTGGCCTGGCCAGCCTCCAGATCCAGTACCTCTACGTTGATCTGCTCCCCGGACAGATGCAGTGTCCCCTTGGCCGTCTTGACCGCTGCCTGCTCCGGGCTGCAATGCAGCACCTTTTGCACGCCTGTAATGGACAACCGGCAGCGCTCCTCCAGAATGATATCATGGGGCATGGATGTTCTATCCACTGTTTTTTCCATAGAACCGTCGCTCCTTTTGCATTATGATATGCTGCAAAGGGGCGGCCTTATACCGTTCCTGTTTATTCCGGGATGATCTCGTACATCTCCCGGGCCACATCTTTGGTGCGCGGCTCGATATCCGACAGCACCCGCACCTTGATGGGCCGGTTGCCAAACGTTACTTCGATCACATCTCCGGCCGCCACTGTGTGGCTTGCCTTTGCCACCTTGCCATTGACCAGGATGCGGCCCGCATCTGCCACCTCATTTGCCACAGTGCGGCGCTTGATCAGACGGGATACCTTGAGATATTTATCCAAACGCATGGAATTCCTCCTTTGTTCCAGTACAAAAAATGCCGCCCCGCCTCCTGACGAGGCAGCGGCGGCAGCCAAAAATCAGCTTACAGGGAGTCCTTGAGGGACTTGCCGGGCTTGAACACGATGCTGCGGGATGCTGCGATCGTGATCGGCTCACGGGTACGGGGGTTAATGCCCTGGCGCTCGGCACGCTCACGCACCTCAAAGGTGCCAAAGCCGGAGATCGTGATCTTTTCGCCATCTGCCATTGCCTTGCCCAGTGCATCGAACAATGCGTTCACCGCCAGCTCAGCGCTCTTTTTGCTCATTTCGGTGTTTGCCGCAACCTGTGCGATCAAGTCCGTCTTGGTCATAATATTACCCTCCACATTTCTGAGTCATTTGTTTTCGTTGTTTTATCGGAGCAGGTCTTAGACCTGAGTCCCACTTTCTTCCGGCTGCAGCAGCTGTGTGCAGAACCGTTTGGACGCAAAGGTCAACGCTTCCTCTGCATCCACACCTGCCAAGCGCAGAGCATTGGCAGCTGCAAACAGCAGCTCACCCGCAGCCTGCTGCCGATCCGTTTCCGGTTCAGCCCAGGCCTCCATTGCATCCTGCAAAGCCTGCTGGGCCTGCTGCGGCGTAGACTGTGCTGCACCACACCGTTCGGCACGTTTTTGCAGTTTTTGTGCCCGCATCAGCGCCGGGAGCGTCGCGGGCACTGTGCCCAGCTCGTCGGCCAGACTGGTACGGCCTTTTTCCTTATTTTTGAGCGCATCCCAGCCGTTTATACCTGCATTGACAGCAGCCGATGATGCAAAGATGTTCGGATGCCGGAACACCAGCTTATCGCATACTTCCCGGCAGACATCCTCAAAGGTAAAACGCCCGCGTTCTTCTTCCATTGCAGCATGGAACGCCACCTGCATCAGCACATCGCCCAGTTCTTCCCGCATCAGATCCGCATCATCGGCATCAATGGCCTCCAATGCCTCGCAGGTCTCCTCCAGGAAATTCTTGCGGATGGAAGCATGTGTCTGTACCTTATCCCACGGGCAGCCGTTCTCCGGGTCCCGCAGGATATGGATGATCTCCAAAAGCTGCTCTGCCGTATAAGGCGCCTGCGGCGTCCAGTCCAGCACATCCATCCCTCTTTCCTGTTTGAACTTTATTGTAGATTGTAGCGCACCCTTTGTCGTTTTTCAAGGGACGCCAGGCATTTTACCGACAATTTCCCAAAAATTTTCTCATCTTCCCAAAAAAGGGACGGCATCCGATGGGACACCGCCCTGTTTTGCGGGGTTATCTGATCACAGCTGTGCGCCGCACTTGTTGCAGAACAATGCGTCGTCCTCTACGATGGCGCCGCACTGAGGGCAGGCCTTGTGTTTTTCTGCTGCAGGGGCTGCTTCTTCTGCCTGCTGGACGTACTCCACTTCCACGGCTTCTGCCGGGGTCAGCGATGCCTTCAGGCGGGCGATCTCCTGCTCGATGGTATCGATCATCTCAATGTACTTATCCACCAGAGGCTGGTTTTCCTCCTTGCCTTTGGCAAGGCTGTAGACCAGCGCACCCAACTGGCGCTGTGCCTTGAGCAGTTTGGACTGCTCGTTCAGGATCTGTGCCTGGGTCTTGCCCTTTTCAGCAAGATCCATTGCAACATTCTTGCCTTTTTCGGCATATTCCAGACCCATTTCCTTGAGCTTATTAAGATCCATAAAAACACCTCTTTCTGTTCCGAGTGGTGTAAAGCTGTCGATTCCACAGGCTGTCTCCAGCCTGATTTCATTATAGCGCACCGCCCCTGCAATTGCAACGAAGACACCGTATATTTAACAGTTTGGTGCCGCTTTTGACACACAATTTTCGCATTTTTGCCCTTAGCCGCACATCCTCAAACGTTGCTGCCGTAGAACTCCCGCAGCATACTGTCCGGCGCCAGAAGCTCCAGCGGCAAGGGTGCAACGTGCTCAAAGCGGCGGGCCGTCTCGTCCCAGAGCACGGCATTGCTGCCCTCCAGCGTAAACTGGCGGCGCACCTGGTTCAGCAGCTGAGAGATCAGCCCCAGCTCATAGGTAAAGGAAGTATCCAGCAAAAAGTCTGCACTGCTTTTGAAGCCCTTGATATACCGGGTCTCGCCATCCAGCACCCGTGCCCACATCGCCAGGGTCTTTTCCGGGCTGCGGCCCCGGGTCGCTGCGTCCCGCAAAGTGCGGCGGCACAGCCGGATGTCCTGTGTATTGATGACACGGCGGCCATCGATGCAGTATTCCTCCCGCAGACCGGCATAAATGCGGTAGATATCCCCGCCGGGCACCAGATTGGTCAGCTCCGGATTCAGGGCATGGATGCCCTCAACGATGCAAACACCGCCCTGCAGATCCACCGGTTCCACTTTTTCGGACCGCTGTTCAGCCGTAAAATCGTAGATCGGCAGAACGGTCTTCCCGGTCGCACTCAGCTCCTTGAGGCACTGCTTGATCAGGGGCAGATCCAGCGTATCCGGATTTTCGTAGTCCAGGGTGCCGTCCGGCATCCGGGGATAGAACTCTGCGCCCTTAAAAAAATTGTCCAGACTGATGACATGGGCCGGTGTGCCTTTGCGCTCCAATGCGCTGGCCAGGCAATGCGCCGAGGTAGTCTTTCCGCTGGCCGAAGGGCCAGTGAGCATCACGATGGTTGCACCGGATGCCCGGACCTTATCGGCAGCATAGCTCACCCGCTGTGCATAACTGCGCTCGCTCAGCTCTGCCAGCTCTCCGGGGCTGCGGGCCGCTACGTTATAAAGCTCCACCTCCACCAGACGTTTGGGGACCCAGATCGTGATCATAAAACTCAGCCACTCCTTTTTTCCGTTCCAGTACTTCCGCAAAACGCTGGATATACTCGTTCGGATATTTGAAATTGAAGATGCGCTGCATCCGCTTGCCGCCGTCAGCGACCAGTTTGGTGCTGCCGCCTGCACCTGCGGAAAGAATGGTTTGGACTTCTTCCATGATATAGATATTGTAATACCCTTCGTGGCCCGGCTTGCACCAGCCCACATTTTCCAGATTCTGAAGGGTATTCTTCTGGCGGTAGAGATAATAAGGCCGGTAGCCTGCCTGTGCCAGCAGCTCGCATTTTTCCAGCATAGCTGCTACATCTGCATAGTCGTTCTCCTGCTGGTCCTCGATAACGATCCGGGATGCACGTTTGAGCGTAAGTGTGTGTACCGTGATGTTTTCCGGATCCAGTGCGATGGCCTGGCGCAGGCTGTGCTCAAAGCTTTCTACCGTATCGCCAGGCAGGCCCGCGATCAGGTCCATGTTGATATCCGTATGGCCTGCCGCACGGGCATCGGCATAACAGTCCAGAATGTCCTGTGCCGAATGCTTGCGGCCGATGTTGGCCAGCACTTCGTCCGAGAAGGTCTGCGGATTGATGGAGATGCGGGTGGCGCCATACTCCTTGATGACCGCCAGCTTTTCTGCATCGGTACAGTCCGGGCGGCCCGCTTCCACCGTATATTCTACGAGCTTTGCAAGGTCAAAATTCTCCCGCACGGTCCCCATAAGCTGACGCAGCTGGTCGGCCGAGAGACTGGTGGGGGTACCGCCGCCAATGTAGATGCTGCATACCTCCAGCCCGGCCTTATCTGCCTGCACCCGGATCTCCTCTACCTCACGGCACAGGCAGTCCACATAGGGCTGTACCATCTTACGGTCCCGGTCCAGATTGCAGCTGACAAAGCTGCAGTAGCTGCAGCGGGACGGACAGAACGGGATACCGATGTACAGACTGTAGCTGTTGGGTGCGCTGCCCCGCTGCAGGATCGGCTCCTGCAGATCGGCGATCTGCTTTGCCATGTTGTATTTCTGCTCTGAGCAATCGAACCGGTCCAGGAAAAAGCGGTCGATCTGTTCCTCTGTCCAACCGGCATTGCGTTTGTCGTGGATGAGCCGCACCGGGCGCACACCCGTCATCTTGCCCCAGGGCGGGCGAAGCCCCGTCCAGCTGCGCAGCAGATCATAGGTCAGGCTTGCAAGCGCAAATTCCACCGTTTCGCCGCCGGCTTCCGGCAGAGCAGCTTCAGCCGTCTGGCTCCTGCCCTGCTGACGGACCATTGCAAACAGTCCTTCCGGCTTTTTTTCGGCCCAGACGCAGTCCTCACCGTCTTCCGGCGGGGTCAGGGTCAGGGGTGCCATGGGATAGAACAGCCGGGCCAGATGCTCCACTTCGTATCCGGACGGCAGCCCGGTAATATAAATCTTCATCGTTCCATTCCGCCTTTGTTCCGCAAAGCGTT
>CAYXQN010000029.1:0-19164 GCA_964466825.1 uncultured Faecalibacterium sp.
AGTGACTGACTACGAATCAGTAGGCCGGGGGTTCGAGTCCCTTCCATCGCACCAAAAATCCACGAAAAGTCGTAAGATTTTTCGTGGATTTTTTGTTTTGTCAACGAGGTGCACGGTTCCTGCACGGTTTTTGCACAGCCGATAAAAAAAGCCAACGGACTCAGGTCCGTTGGCTTTTCTACCGTTCAAGCAGCAGGGGCCAATCATTCCTGCCCCTGATCGTTATCTTCCATCTGATAATTATCCGGCGTTCTGTATCCGTCCGGGTTAATGCTCTGCCAGCGCCAGCTGTCAGCACACATTTCATCAATGCCGTACTCTGCCTCCCAGCCCAGCTCACGCTTTGCTTTGGAGGGATCTGCATAGCACTCCGCAATATCGCCGGGACGGCGTTCATCTACAACGTAGGGGATCGTCTTTCCACAGGCCTTTTCAAAGGCGCGGATCATCTCCAGGACACTGTAGCCTTTACCGGTGCCAAGATTGCAGACAAACAGACCGCAGTTGGTCTCCAGCTTGCGGATCGCACACAAGTGTCCCCGGGCCAGGTCTACCACGTGGATATAGTCCCGCACACCGGTGCCATCCGGGGTAGGGTAGTCATTGCCGAACACATGGACTTTTTCCAGCTTACCTACAGCCACCTTAGCAATATACGGCATCAGATTATTGGGGATACCATTGGGGTCCTCACCGATAAGGCCAGACTTATGCGCGCCAATGGGATTGAAGTAACGAAGCAGTGCCACATTCAGCTCCGGATCCGCCTTGCAGGCATCGGTCAGGATCCGTTCCGTCATTGCCTTTGTGGTACCATAGGGGTTTGTTGTTGCACCCACCGGGAAGTCCTCTGTGATCGGCACCGATGCCGGGTCACCATAAACCGTCGCAGAGGAGCTGAACACCAGGTTATGGCAGCCATGGCGGCGCATCACATCCAGAATAACCAGAGTACAGTTGAGGTTATTATAGTAGTACTCGATGGGTTTGGAAACACTTTCGCCTACTGCCTTGTAAGCAGCAAACTGGATCACTGCTGTGATATCCGGGCATTCAGTAAAAATCTTTTCCACATCTTCATGACGGGTCATATCCGCGTTATAAAAGCGAAAATCCTTGCCCGTGATCCGGCACACACGCTCCAGAACTACGGGAGATGCATTATAATAATTATCCGCTACAACAATATCGTAGCCGGCGTTCAAAAGCTCGATACAGGTGTGGCTGCCAATATAGCCCGCACCACCGGAAACCAAAATAGCCATTACTTTGCCTCTCTTTTCTTCCTCGCTCTGCTCACACCGGGCATACCCCGGTCTGCTTAAAGAATACCGCTTTTCCGGTACAGAATCAAGAGAGGCGTCTTTTAGAAAGATGTACTTTTGTTGCTCAATCTCGTTTTTCAAAATTGAGTTAAAATGCTTTTTCGCATTTTTCACATGGAGATACGACGCCTTTTGTGCAAATAGGAGAAAGCATACAAAAGCGGTGTGCTGCAATTGCAGCACACCGCTCGTTCTTTTATTTAAGATGTTTACAGCTTTCCGCACTGTTTGCCGGTAAAAAATCGCACGGTCGTTGTTGCCCGGAACACCTTACCTGCCCGCAGCACCGTAGAAGGGAACTCTGGATGCGATGGGCTGCAGGGATAATGCTGCGTTTCCAGCGCAAAACCGCCGTATTTCTGCATCGGCTTGCCGCCTTTTCCGGGAGCTGCACAGTTCTGCAAAAAGTTTCCCGTATACAACTGCACACCAGGCTGTGTCGTATACATTTTCATGCTGATCCCGGTCTTATCGCTGGTAGCCCATGCACAAATGCTCTGGCTTGCCCCCCGGGCACGGTCGATGACATAGCAATGGTCATAGCCTGCACCCACCATAGTAGTCTGCGAAAATCCGGTATCGATCTCTCTGCCGATCGGCTTACCTGCAGTAAAATCCATTGGGGTTCCTTCCACCGGCAAGATGCTGCCTGTGGGGCAGGTCTCATTGTTGCCTTCCAGATAACGGGACGCATACAGACGCAGCTTTTGGCTAAGCACATCCCCCTCGCCATCCAGATTGAAATAACTGTGATTTGTCAGATTGATAATGGTATCTGCATCGGAAGACACACGATAGTCCATCCGGAACGCATTGTCCTCCGTCAGGGTATACCGCACAGCGATCTTCAACGTACCAGGGAAGCCGTCTTCGCCATCTGGGCTTTCTGCTTCCATCAGCAATGTATCACCAAAGGCTTTTACCCGGTACTGCTTGCGGGAAAAACAGCCATGCAGATGATTTTCGCCATTGTTCTTTTCTAGCTTGTAGGTTCTCCCCCCAAGCGTAAACTCTGCTTTTTCGATGCGGTTTGCATAGCGGCCTACAAACGCACCGCAAGCCGTACCGCCGTTGTCGGCAAAATCCGTCTCATAGTCAGCCAGTGTGTCATGCCCCAGCACCACATCCACCGGACCATTTTTTGTAGGCACAATGATATTCTTGATCACGCAGCCGTAGTCCAGCACACTGACCGTCAGCCCGCCGGGATTCGAAATGATATACTCAGTAACATTAGCGCCCTCTTTGGTCACACCGAAGGGCTTGGAACGGATCTGTGCCATTGGGCTTCGCCTCCCATCATGTTTTGCATTACAGCGGGACACACTCCTCACTGTAACCGTATCATTATTTATGATTATATCACAAAAAAAGCCGTTTGTATCGTGTTGTTTTTAGAATTAGAATCCAATTTTTCAAGGATTTTTTTGTGGATTTTATGGAGGAGTTCTACCTTCCCCCGTTCTTTTTTATCAATTTGACAGTTTCTCGTTCCTGCGATACAATAGTACCAACAGATATATCAGTCCAACTTATTTGGAATGGAGGAACGCACTATGGCAGAGCCGCAGCTCACCGAAGATATCTATCGCCTTCTGGAGGACGAGATCGTTTCCCTGAAGATCCTGCCCAGCGAGGTTTTGAGCGAAAACCAGCTCTGCCAGCGCTTTGGCATTTCCCGCACTCCCATCCGCAGTGTACTGCAGCGGCTGGAACAGAACGGCTTTGTGCAGATCATTCCCTGCAAAGGCACCATTGTTACCCCCATCAACATCGAGGTCGTGGATCAGTTCATGTATCAGCGTGTCGCCGTGGAAACCATGGTCCTGCGTGATTTTGTGCAAAGCTGCTCGCCCATGGATATCATTGAGGTGGAACACGCCTACAACCTGCTCCAACAGTCCGCCGCTGATCTCTCCCAGAAGGAGAGCTTTGATATCAACGCCTTTCTTGCGCGGGACCTTGAGATGCACCACTACTGGTTCCGCAAGACCAACAAGGAATACTTATGGAAGCTGATCACCCGCCCGCAGGCAGATTACTCCCGCTTCATCCGGCTGGACATCGTGGGCGCCAAGAACGTACCCAGCGTCCTGAGCGAGCATAAGGAGATGCTGCGCATCATCCACGAAAAGGATATCGCCTCCATCGAACCGCTAATGCGCCAGCACCTGTACGGCGGCCTGCGCCGCTTGGGAGACAAGATCTTCTCGGACGAATACCGGGTATATTTTAACAGCCTATGATCGCACCGCCCTTGCGTGCGGTCTGGCCACGAAAAAAGTCTTTCCTTGCTCACGGGAAGGACTTTTTTGTTACGCCCCACCTACAAAACAAAAAGACCCGCCGTCCTCATACCAAGAGGACAACGGGTCTTTTTTGCTTATTTAGTTTTCGACCTGCGGAACATTCTTCTGTGCTGCAATAAACTCTGCTGCATCATCCGGGATATCGTCCAGTTCTTCCTCACTGCCAATATCCACGCTCAGCGGCTGTTTCTTGAACATCAGCTCGTACAGGATCGGCACGATATACAGGGTCATCAGGGTCGCATAGCTCAGGCCGCAGACGATAACGATCGCCATACCACTCATCAACTGGCTTGCCATATCGCCGCTGAAGATCAGCTGCAGCATTGCCAGAACGGTGGTCAGGGTGGTCATCAAAATGGGACGCATACGGGTGCGGCCGGTAGCGATCAGCGCTGCACGACGTTCCATACCGCCCAACCGAAGCTGGTTTGCATAGTCCACAAACACGATACCGTTGTTAACAACCGTACCCATCAGCACGATAAAGCCCATCAGCGAGATCATCGTCAGCTGCTGTCCTGCGATCAGCAGACCCAGCAAACCGCCGGTAAAGGCCAGCGGAACCGTGAACAGAACAATGAAGGGGGACAGCAGGCTCTGGAACTGTGCTACCATGACCAGGTAAACAAAAGGCAGTGCCAGGGCCATCCACTGGACCATCTCATTGACCATGAAGTTGACCGTCTCGCTTTCGCCGCCCATGGAGAAAGAGCAGCCTTCCGGCATTTCATCGCTCAAAGCAAACTTATCCAGCAGTTCTTTCAGCACACGAGCCTGCACCGTCGTATTATAGCCATCCAGTGTTTCGGCAGTGACCGTGACATACTCGGTCTGGTTCTCGCTGGTGATGGAATCCGGGGCAGTGCCGGTCGTCCACTCTGCGATCTCGGCCAGCGTTACGGTACCCTTCGCAAAGCTTCCATTCGCCGACATTATGCTGGTATCAAAGGTCATCTCCATCATGTTTTCCTTGGTCAGCGGATCAAGATTATTGCTGATCTCAACATCCATGGTGGCTCCGTCCACCGATACCGGCGTTTGCGCCGTTGTGGTCGTAGTCAACTTTGCTGCGATCTTCTGGTAAACCTCAGCAACCGTCAGACCGTTTGCGCGTGCCTTGTCGCGGTCTATCCGCAGAATGATCGTCGGGTCACCAGCGCCCAGACCATTGGTTGCATTGGCAAAGCCCTCGGTGTTGTTTACGATCTCTACGACCTTTTCCGAAAGCGCAGTCAGTGTTGCATTATCTGCGCCGTAGATCTTTACGCTCAGGCCGCTGGACAGCTGGCTGGTCAGATCCTCGGTCATGCCGTACAGCTTTACGCTCGCCGTACAGTTTTCCACTGCAGAAACCGCTTCCTCAAGCGCATCACGCGCCTTGTCGATCTCCTTGTTGGACAGATCATCCCGGAGCATAATGTTGAACTTATAATTGCCGTAGCTGTTGGCCGCATTAAGCAGGTCTGTAATAGCACCCGGCAGACCCAGCTGGCCGATATCGATACCCGCCACACTGGTATCCGTGATCACACCTACTTCGGTCACATTTTCCACGCCCATTGCCGCTTCCATGATCTGACCGGCAATCGCATAGCTTTCTTCCTTGGTCAGACCTTCCTGCGTGGAAACCGTGATCTGCGCCTCGTTGCTGCTGATGGTAGGCAGCAGCTCAATGCCCATGGAGAACACACGCCAGCCGCAGAACACCAGCAGGAGAACCGCTGCCGTCAGCGGCAGCAAACGATGCTCCAGGCACCATTTCAGGCTGCGCTCGTAGACATCCAGGACCTTGTCAAACCAGGTAAGCTTTTTGGGCTGCGCATTTTTCAGCACCGTAGCCGATGCTGCCGGCACCACCGTGAGCGCCACGATCCAGGATGCCATCAGGCAGTAGCCAATGCACAGGGACATCGGCTCCATCAGGCTGCGCACCAGGCTGCTGGAGAAGATGACCGGCAGGAATACACAGACCGAAGTCAGGGTAGAAGCCGCCACCGACATACCCACCTGCTTTGCACCCTGCACCGCAGCACGGGGAGCCGGGACCCCACGACCCCGCAGACGGTAGATATTCTCGATCACAACGACCGAGTTGTCCACCAGCATACCAATGCCCAACGACAGACCCGCCAGGGTCATGATGTTCATATCCAAGCCGGTAAAGTACATCAGAACAACTGCAAACAAAACCGACAGGGGAATACTTGCACCAACTACCAGCGTAGGCTTGAGATCCTTCAGGAAGATCGCCAGCACGATGATCGCCAGTGCAGCACCTACCAGCATACTGCTCAGAATGCTCTTGATAACGACTGTGATGTAGTTGCCCTGATTGGACAGCACCACGATATCCAGGCCATCATACTGTGCTTCCAGTTCCTCAAATGCATCCAGACAGTTGCTGGAAACATCGCTTGCGCTGGACGAACCATTTTTGTAGATCTTAAGCACTGCAGCGTGCTCACCGTTCAGTCTGGTAAAGCTGTCCGCTGCGTTGTCCAGGATCACCACATCTGCCACATCGGACAGGCGAACATCGCCATAGCCGTCCACATGCAGCAGCAAAGCGCCTTCAATGTCCTCTACGCCGTCGTATTCTTCACCGACCTTCAGCAGCCAGGACCGGCCGTCCTTATCCTGCACATAGCCTGCAGGCATCGAAAAGTTCTGTGCATAGATCAGCGTTGCCAGTGTCTCAATATCCAGCTGTTTTGCCACATCGGCCTGCTCCATCGCAGTTGCCTTTGCAGTTTCGTACTGCCGCTTGGCCTCATCCAGCTGCTTTTCGTACTCATTCAGCCGCTCGCGTGCTTCGGTAAACTGCATATAGGCCATCATCTGCTGCTGCGAGAAGTCGCCCAACAGATCCGCAAACTGCTTGGTCAGGTCCGGAATGTTATCCATCGCCTTGATGGTATTTTCCAGCGTATTATAGATCACATTCAGACTTGCTTCCAGCTGCAGTTCGCCCGCCAGATCCGACGCCGTGCTGCCTTCCGAGCCAGTCTCGATATTCACTCGCTGCTGCAGGCTCTGCAGGGCTGCCGTCAGTTTATCCGTAATAGTACGCAGCTCTGCCACCATCTCGATCAGAGAGTCCAGGTCGCGCATACCAGTCTCGTTGAACTTGGCCAGGATCCGTTCCAGACCCTGCTGCACTTCTACCAGCGCCGTCTGGATCTCCGGCTCCTTGACCACTGCGATCAGCTGGTTCACACTTTCCAGCAGCGCCTGTGCCTGTTCTCGCACCGTATTCACAGCGGCCTGCACTTCGCCATTGAGCTGGAGCAGCACCGTGCTGGACACGGTCTCGTTAAAGTTTTTATATTGCCTATCGTACTCTTTACGGCCAGCCTCGATCTGTGCCTCTGCGGCAGCCAGCTGCTCCTGAGCTTTGCCCAGCTGCTTTTCAATAACTTCCAGCAGCTGTTCGTTTGCCACATCGATCTTCTCTTGGCTCAGCTGTACCTGCACCATTTTTTCGATCAGACCGTTGGCAGACACACTGGACACTCCGCCCTTGCGCTGAATATAAGGCACCAGCGTATCCTCGACAAAATCCGACAGACTGTAAACGTCACTGCCATCCCGGCTGACGGCCACCGTCATAAAGGCGTTCATATTCAGACTGTATTCAATGATCGAAGGGGTCAGACAGATGTCCGGCAGGTCGGATTTTGCCTGGTCCAGCTTGTTGGAGACCTTGACCAGCGCACTGTTCATATCCGTATCTTCAGCAAACTTCATCAGAAGCATACTGTAGTTTTCTGCCGAAGTTGCTGTAATGTTCTCTACACCAGGCACTGTAAGCGCATTTTGCAGCACATCCGAAACTTCACTCTCCACACGTTCCGGGCTTGCACCAGGATAGACAGTGACCACCATCAGATATGGTGTACTGACATCTGGCAGCAGGTTCGTCTGCATCTTTGTGATGGCCACAAAGCCCAGCATCAGGACCATGATAACTCCTACTAGGATCGTGAATGGTTTTTTTACGCTGAATTTTTCCATTTTTTCCTACCGTTTCTCTGCCGCATTTTCCTCTTACAGCAGTTTTGCCCCTCCATCGGGTCCTTTCAACACTCCTATTATACACGCAAGTGAATCACTTGCAATAGAGGAAAGAAGTATCTTTTTCAAAACTTTAACACAGTTTTGCAATCTTTGACAGAGTTTTGTGTCCCGGCCCCTCTTTTTGACCCAAAATAAAGTGCGAGCGATATTTTCCCCTAAAAGGATACGGTTTATAGGCCAAAAATGTTGCAGCCTGCTTTTTTGTTTTTTCATAGAAAAGTGCCCTTAAATATGCTATACTAAAGGGTAGAATGGACTTAGAGCCGCATTTTGCAGGCTTGACCGATAGAGTGAATCATCAAACGAGGAACTATATGAAAAAAGTTATTTCCGTCCGTTTCAAAGAAAACGGCAAAAGCTATTATTTCGATCCCGCCGATGCCCCCATCAAAACCGGCGAATACGTCATCGTAGAGACCGCCCGCGGTGTCGAGTGCGGCGAGGTCGTGCAGGGCGTGAAGGAAGTCGCCGACTCCGCTGTGCCCAAGGCACTCAAACCGATCACCCGGATGGCTGACAGTGTGGACATCCGCCGGATGCACCAGAACCGTGAAGACGAAAAGCGTGCCTACCGCACCTGTCAGGAATGCATTGCCCGCCATGGTCTGGAAATGAAACTGGTGGAAGCAGAATACACCCTGGACCGCTCCAAGATCATGTTCTACTTTACCGCCGATGGCCGGGTGGACTTCCGGGAGTTGGTCAAGGATCTGGCCGGTATCTTCCACACCCGCATTGAACTGCGTCAAATCGGCGTACGCGATGAGAGCAAGATGATCGGCGGCCTTGGTATCTGTGGCCAGCCCTTCTGCTGCAGCCGCTTTTTGAAGGATTTTCAGCCGGTTTCCATTAAGATGGCAAAAGAGCAGGGTCTCTCGCTGAATCCCACCAAGATCAGCGGCGCCTGCGGCCGCCTGATGTGCTGCCTGGCCTATGAAGAAAGCGCCTATGAATACCTGAACAGCATCATGCCGATGGTCGGCAGCACTGTGCGTACCCCGGACGGCATTGGCACCGTACTGGAAGTAAACCCCGTCTCCGGATATCTGCGGGTACGCTGCGGTACCGAGAGTCTGTCGCCCCGCTACTACAAGGTAGGCGTGTGCGAGTATATCAGCGGTGGAAAACGCGCTCCGCGCCGGCCCGATCCGGATGACGATTATTCCGGTGTGCGCAATCCCGCACCTGTGGTAGCCAGCTCTGATGACGACCGCCGCTGCCCCGGCTGCAAGAAAAAATAAGGACACTCCGTCTGCCAGCCTGTGCGGGAATGTCCAAGTGGTTAGTAATGTAAAACTAACTTTTCTTCGTGATTTTTGCTAAAAATCTCCTGCAATTTTGGCTATAAGTTAGCCTATGCTTTTGTGCAACCCACCAAAAAAAGAGTATTTGTTGTTTGTGCCACACAGTTAGTCTTGCCTTTTCTTTTTTGCTTTGCTAAAATGCAGACAAGGATACAAATTCCGGAGGAGTGCGCAAGAGCCGTGCCACACGCACTTCTTCATAATATCTTGGCACGGGGAGTAAAGGAGAGTTCTATTATGGCACACAAGGTTACTGACGCATGTGTTGGCTGCGGCGCTTGCGAGGGCGCTTGCCCGGTTGGTGCAGTTGCTGTTGACGGCGGCGTTGCTGTCGTGAACGCAGACGCTTGCATCGATTGCGGTGCTTGCGAGGGCGCTTGCCCCACTGGTGCTATCGTCGCTGAGTAATTTTAGCGGCTTTGGCCTCAAAAACGCATCAAAAGCAGCAGACCTGTACAAGCGGGTCTGCTGCTTTTCTGTTTTTACAAAAATCCCTCAGAGAAGCCCACAATTCAGGAAAGGAATCGGCACACTGTCTATGGAACATTCTACAGAAGTCTTGTATAATAAGACAGAGGTCTACTGTACTTCTGCCCATCGCTTTGGGTCCGATGCTCTTTTGCTTGCCCGCTTTTGTGAGCCAAAACGAGCACAGACTGCGGCAGATCTCTGCTCCGGCTGCGGCATTGTTGCGCTGGAATGGCACGACCGCGGCCACCGCGGTCCTTGTGCCGCCATTGAGCTGCAGCCTGAAGGCAGTGCACTCCTTGCAGCTGCCGTTGCAGAACAGGCGCTGGACCACATCACTCCCTACTGCGCCGATCTGCGCAGTTTTCGGACAGGGGAGGGCAGCTTTGACCTGTGTGCCTGCAATCCGCCCTATTTTACCAGCGGCCCCCAGAGCAGCTGTGCAGCCTGGGCCGATGCCCGCCACGAAAACACCTGCACGCTGGATGATGTGTGCAGCTGCGCATTCCGCCTGCTAAAAGATGGCGGCCGGTTTGCCATGTGCCACCGCCCCGAGCGTCTGGCTGAGGTCCTGGCTGTGCTGCGGGCGCACCGACTGGAGCCAAAGCGCCTGGCATTTGTTAAAAACAAGGTGGATGGAACCCCCTGGTTATTCCTTGTGGAAGCGCAAAAGAACCGCAAGACCGGGCTGCGCATTGAGCCGGACATCCTGATCACCGCCGGTGCTGCGATGTATGGTCCTGCAATGAAATAACCATATTTTCTTTGAATACATCGCCTCAGCACGCCATCAGCGGATCAGGCAGCCCCATTTCGATTCACCTATCACAGTATCATTCAATCCATCTCGGTTCAGGAGGTCATCATGGCTGGAACACTTTACATTGTAGCAACCCCCATTGGAAACTTGGACGATATGCCGCCCCGCGTAGCTGCCACTTTTGGCGCTGTGGATTTTATCGCAGCAGAAGACACCCGTGTTACCATGAAGCTGCTGAACTTTTTAGGGCTGAAAAAGCCAATGGTCAGCTATTACGAGCACGCACTGCAAAAAGGCGAGGCGATCCTGCGCCGTATTGAAGAAGGCGAGAGCTGCGCATTGTGCTCGGATGCAGGAATGCCCTGCGTATCGGACCCGGGCGAAGTCATCGTCCGGGATGCATTGGCCCGCGGGATCAAAGTAGTGCCTATCCCTGCTGCTTCTGCTTGTGTCACTGCGCTGGCAGTCTCCGGTCAGGACACCTCCCGCTGGGTATTCGAGGGCTTTTTGCCGGTCAACCGCAAGCAAAAGAGGGAACGCCTGGCAGAGCTCCTGCACGAAAAGCGCACGACCATCTTCTATGAGGCCCCGCATAAACTGCGCACCACTCTGGACGATCTGACTGCCGCCTTTGGCCCGGAGCGCAGCATTACTCTTTGCCGTGAGCTGACCAAACTCCATGAGGAGATCTGGAAAACGACCCTGGGCGAGGCGGTCGAACATTACTCTGCCAACGAACCCCGCGGCGAATATGTTCTGGTGATGGCCGGCTCCCCGGAGACCCCCTCTGCAGAGGAGGAATTGACTCTGGAGCAGGCTGCCCAGCGTGCTTTGGAGCTTACCCAGCAGGGCTTTGCTCCATCGGCCGCTGCCAAGGCTGCCGCACAGGGCACCCCTTATTCCAAGAGCGAAGTGTACAAGAGCCTGTTGCTGCTGCAAAAAGACTGACCCCAATCAACGGCTCACCATTCATTTTAGGAGGATTATTCCGTGACAAAACTTCTGATCCTGAGCGACAGCCATGGCGGCCGTACCGCCATCGAGCGCATTCTGCACATCGAAAGTGCCTCCATCGACGCTTTGATCTTTTTGGGCGACGGACTGCGTGATCTGGAACTTGCTCTGACCCAATACCCCAGGCTGCGTGCTTATGCAGTGGCAGGCAACTGCGATTACGGCGCATTGGAGCCCACTGACGGTCTTGCCGCCTTCGATCAGACCGTCGTCTTTTACACCCATGGCCATATGTATGGTGTCAAATACGATCTGGACACCCTTTCCGATGCTGCTTCTGCCCGCGGGGCCGAAGTTGCCCTGTTCGGCCACACCCACATCCCGTATGCAAAACAGCATGGTGATGTATTCCTGTTCAATCCCGGCTCCTGCGGGCGCTGCTACACGGGTGCCGACAGTTACGGCCTGCTGACTCTGGAAAAGGGCAAGGTCACTGCTTACGAACACAAAGAGGTACCAAAAAAATGAGCATGAACGAGGTTCGTTTTCTGCCGGAATGCTCCAGCACCAACACCTATGTGAAAGAGCATTTTGAGGAGTTTGGTCCCATTGGAGCCGTATATACTCTGCATCAGACTGCCGGCCGTGGACGGCTTGGCCGCAAGTGGGAGTCTGCCCCTGGCAAGGCGCTGTATTATTCGGTAGCTATCCGGGAACCTCTGGCACAGCCCTCTACGCTGCCGCTGCTGGCAAGCCTTGCTGTGCGCCGCCAGTTGGAGCTGCGCTATGGGGTAAAGTGCCAGATCAAATGGCCCAACGATCTTTTGCTCAACGGTAAAAAGGTTGTTGGCATCCTGTGCGAAAGCGTCTGCTATGGGTTCCAGAATCAGGGCCGGGGCATTGTATGCGGCATTGGCATCAATCTGGCGCAGAGCCAGAGCGATCTTGACGCCGCCGGTCTGCCCCACGCATCCTCGCTGGCATTGGAAGGCGTGGCAGTGGATCTGGAAAACGATCCCTCCTGGCTGGCCGAAGGCCTGACCGATTTCGGCTTCGACCGCCCCATGTTTACCTTTGCACGGGAGGGCTTTGCCTGCTTCCGGGAAGAATACAAAGCAGCCTGCATCAATTTGGGAAAATGCGTGACCTTTGACCTGCCAGATGGCAGCAAGGGCAGCGGCACCGCTGTAGACATCGACACAGAAGGCCGCCTTGTGGTGCAAACTGATGCGGGTGCACAGCATATCTTTACCGGCGAAGTGTCTGTGCAGGGCATCTACGGTTTCGTATAACAAAAACGGCGCATTCTGGTCCGGAATAAGACCAGATGCGCCGTTTTTCTCTTGTTACTTTCTGCGGTGTTTGCCCAACCGCTTTCCGAAATATTTGCTCAGATCCACCGTGCTTCCCCCTGCGATCAGTGTCCCGGCTCCCAGCACACAAAGGATCACCGCCAGCACCAACAGCAGGATCAAGGTCGCTACCGTATCCGTCTGGAAATTGGAAACATACTCCTGATGGGTCACAAGTTCTACCTTGCCCACCTCATATCCATCCAGATATACCGTGGCAGTACCCACGATCTGGCCTTCTTTGACTGTAGCCGAAATGCTTTCCGGCAAATCAAAGGAATAACTCACCGCATCCTCTGCGTGGCCATATCCGCTGAGCGGTTGTGCTGCATATAGTTCCACCTGCGCACTGGTGCGGCATTTTTTCAGCGGCAAAGTGGTCAACACCGTCTGTGTGTCCACCAGTAGATGCTCCGCAAAGCTCGCAAACGCCCAATCGAACAGCTGTGCACACTCGCTGTATACGCTGGCGGTGTCTGCCCCCAGCAGAATAAGACCATAGGTATGTCCATCCTGCTCCGCAAATGCCACGCTGCACCGTCCTGCCAGCGTTGTAAATCCGCCCTTGACGCAGCGGATATAACTGCGGTAATTCTCATTTTCCGGGTCTGTCAACGGCATGGTTGTCGTGATGGTCCGCTCGTTTTTGTGCAGCTCCGTTGCGGGCATCGTATAGCTGACCGTTCCTGCGATCTGCACAAATGTCTCGTTGGCATAACACGCATTTGCGATTTTTGCAATGTCCTGGGCTGTAGCCACATTGCCGTAATCGTACAGACCATGCGCACAGGTAAAGTTCGTGTCAGTGCATCCAAGCTCTTGTGCTCTCTGGTTCATCTGCTGTACAAACGCTGTCAGGCTGCCTGCAACGTCATAGGCGATCACGCTGGAGGCATCGTTGGCGCTGGACACAAGCATTGCGTACAACAAATCGATCCGCCGCACCTTTTCGCCAATGCGCAGCCCAACAGTGGTGCCATTGGCATTTTGGATATCCTTGAACTCCTGTGCCAGCTCGGTCGGGACCGTTACCTCGCCATTCAGATCCTTATCACTCTCCAGCAGCAGAAAGGCTGTCATCAGTTTGGTCAGACTTGCCACATATTTCTGCTGGTCGGTATTCTGTTCCAGAATGACCTTGCCGCTATCCAGGTCGTACAGATAGACCGCCTCGGCTTCCACAGCGGTCTGGATGGGCATAGGATACACTGCCAGGCACGGCAGGACCACCGTTACAGCCAGCACGATCGTCAGTGCCAAAGCCGCCATCCGATGAAAGAATTTTTTCAGGATCATGAGTGTGCCCCCTTGCGTTTTAGCTTCAGGTCCGGTCGGAGCCTGTCATATTTGTTCTATTTAAGAATACCATAAACGAACCAAAAGAGAAAGGTGGTTTTTAACAATGATGTTATCCTTTTGTGGAAAGTTTCCGCAGGACGAAGGCTCCGCCTTTGTTGCACCCAACGCAACCATCCAGGGAAATGTCGTCCTGAAAAAAGATTCCTCCGTCTGGTATGGTGCTGTTCTCCGGGGAGATTGCGGTCAATTGGTACTGGGTGAACGCACCAATGTTCAGGATAACGCCGTTCTTCACTGCGACGAAGATGGCAGTGTGCTCCTGGGCAGCGATGTTACCGTAGGACATGGTGCCATTGTCCATGGCTGTACGGTAGGCGACGGCACACTGATCGGGATGCACGCCACCCTGTTGAACCACTGCACTGTTGGCAAAAACTGCATCATTGGTGCTGGCGCTTTGGTCCCGGAAGGCATGATCATCCCGGATGGCATGATCGCTGTTGGCGTACCCGCCAAACTGCTGCGACCGGCAACTGCCGCACAAATTGAAAATAACTTTCAAAACGCAGCACACTATGTTTCCTTTGGCCAATTGCACAAGACACAGTCTTTCCCTGCTGAGGAACGTTGAAACGAGCAAAAAATTCCGTTTTTGTTTCCAATTTTTGGTGTTTCGCCAGCAGTTTATAAAACATTTTTTCTCTTTTTATACTTTTTCATAAAAAAATAATGACTTTTTTCTAGAAATCGGGTATACTAGTTTTTGTAGAGGCGGGTCCGCAACCGCGCTCTACACATGATTCCTCCTCACACCAAAGCAATACCCCAAACAACGAACCCCCTCCGGTGTTCCGCAAGCGCCGGAGGGGGTTCGTTGTTTTATTTTTTATAATGCGCGGAATTTTGCTGCAAAAACAGTCAGCACGATCTTCGTGTTCACCTGTGCTCCGATCTGCCGCATTGCAACTTCTGCCAGTCGGAGTGCACGCCGGGCACTCTGACCCTGTACCGGGGCATTTGGACTTTGGCGTAATCCGGCCGCTGCTACCGCCCGAAAATCTGCCAACAATGCCGCTGCACCCGCTTTGTCTTTTTCATAGCTGGACAACAGTGCTGCTGCCGCATAACTGTCTTTGGCCTTTGCAGCTCTTGCCAGCTCCATTGCTTTTTCCACCTGTTCCTTCCGATCCTCATTCCGGGCCGCAGCCAGAACGGTTCCAATGTGACCATCAAACAGCTCACTGTACAATACTGCAGTTTTCCGTTCTACGCCATGCGTTGTACAGTATTCAGCACATTCTGCCGGTGAAACTGGTGCTACCGCAAAGCTTACACAGCGGCTCCGGATCGTCGGCAGCACGCTGGCCAGCGAATCCGCTGTCAGCAAAAAAAGCACCCCTTCCGGCGGTTCTTCCATGACCTTGAGCAAAGCATTGGCCGATTCTTCGTTCATCCGCTCCACATGGTACAGCAGCACTGCCCGTCCTTCTGCAGACAGACTGGTGTTAAAGATCTCGCTGCGCATCGCTTTGACCTGGCTTACAAGATACCGCCCGCCAGACCCCATACCTGTAACGGAAACCGCTTCCCGCACAACGCCCGTTTCTACCCGGCCGCTGTCACGGTCACCGGGTTTGCCCACTGCACGGCAGCATTCGCCCCGCACCATTGCTTCAGCCGCCGGACCACCCTGCGGATAAAGATAATCTGCCGCAATGCAGCGGGCTGCAAAGCCAGTTCCAAGGCCGGCTTCTCCTACCAGCAATACACTGTGCGTCAACCTACGGGAAGCAAGCATCTGCTGTACGCTCGTCTTCAGTTCTGCATTGCCTTTGATCCGCTCCAGCATCATAGTTATTTTCTCCTTTTAACGTCTGTTCCTGCGTTTCCACTGTTCCCGACGCCACCATGCACGCACATTGCGCCATACCTGCGGACCAAAAAAGACCCAGACGTTGAGCAGACAGATCAGCATTTCCAGCTTGCTGACCAACGAACCGCCCAAAAAGCTGAACGCCGCCAGAACCGCCGTAAAGATGCCGATATATTTTGCCCGGATGGGAAGGATGTAGAACAGCAGGAGTTCCACATTGGGGTAAAGGAACGCAAACGCCAGCAGCAAGGACATCGACAGATAATAGGTGGTTGCCGTACCATTGAAGATCAGGCAGGATGCCACTGCGCCGATCATTCCCAACAGGAAATAGACCGTAAAGCGAAAATCGCCCCACTCCTTTTCCAGCGCATTGCCCACAAACCATGTGAAATACAGCCCCAGCACCACGCTGAGGATGCTACCGCCCGAAAAGGGAATGAACACAAAGGTGATCAACCGCCAGACCTGCCCTGCAGCCACAAGGCCCCGGTTCATTGCCAGATATGCCGTGATATACCGATTTACAAACAGCTCTACCGCCAGAACAAGGATCTGTCCAGCCACCAGAATATTGGTCAGGTTGGGGATAGCAAAGCGCCCATACTTTCGCTCCAGCTTATTCAGCCAATCATTCATTAAAAACGCCTCCATGTGCTTCCGTACCAAGCGGAAACCTTTTTTGATATTGTATCATGATTGGCCAGTCCATTCAAGAAATTCAACAAAGAGGCCATCAATCTGCGGAAAACTCAAAAAAACACAGCATTCATGCGGCTTTTCGGCCTCAAAAGCACAACTGTAAAGTGTGTTTTTTTGAGACCACTGCAAAATCTTTTCACTTTTTCCACCGGGTTTTCCACTGTTTTTGTGAAAAAGAAGGGCAGTTTCCCACATGGTTTTCCACTTTTTCCACCGGGTTTTCCACATTCAAACCCACCACTCGCTATACAACTTGTAATGAAGCAGCGCTTTTTCTGGAAAGTTCTGGCGTAAGACACCGTCATTTCGCCTTTTATAAAAAAGAAAGTCGAAGGTTTTTCTTTTATTTTTACAGTTAGCAGCACCTGACAGTTTTGCTTCTCTCCAATCTGGAATTTTAAAAAGCAAAGTTTTCAACATCGAAAGCCAGCTTTTTTCTTTCTGTTGAAAACCCGACTATCTCCTGTTTTCCACAAGTTTATTTTGCATTTTCCAAAGTTTTTTCAGCTCCCGATTTTTCAACCTGAACGCCTATTCTTAACTGCGATTTCCATGGCTTTAACAAGCATTACTCCATAAAAAAACTCCCCGCTGCGGTTGATCTGCAGCGGGGAGTTTGCTTTTTACATCATATTCCGGAACACGACCTGAGCGATCTGGAAATACAGGATCAGGCTGCAGGCGTCCACGATAGTGGTGATGAAGGGGGTTGCCATGATCGCCGGGTCAGCGCCCAGCTTCTTGGCTGCCAGCGGCAGGATACCACCCACCAGCTTTGCCAGCACCACGCTGATGAACAGCGACAGACTGACCACGATAGTATAGCCCATGACATTCTCGTACTGACCGGCATAGAGGAAGTTGTACATCAGATAGATACGCAGACCGTTCACGATGCCCAGCACTGCGCCCACGATGGCAGAAACACGCAGCTCCTTGAGCAGGACACGCCAGATATCCGACGTTTCTACCTCACCCAGTGCCAGTCCACGCACCATCAGGGTGCTGATCTGATTGCCGCAGTTACCGGCAGTGTCCATCAACATGGGCATAAAGGAAACCAGCAGCGGCAGGCTGACAAACGCCTGCTCGTAGTGGGTGGTGACCATACCGGTAAAGGTGGCGGAAAGCATCAGGACCAGCAGCCAGGGGATACGCTGCTTTGCGTGGGTCCAGACACTGGTGCCAAAATAGGTGGTTGCATTCTCGTCCGGGAGAATTGCAGCCATCTTCTGCATATCCTCGGTGCTCTCATCGGTCAGAACGTCGATTGCATCGTCGATGGTGATAATACCAACGAACATTCCTTCGTTGTCCAAAACCGGCATTGCCGTAAAGTCGTAGCGCTGCATCTCACGAGCAACAAATTCCTGGTCATCGGTAACCTTTACCGTAACCACATTTTCGTCCATGATCTCGGTAATAGGAGTGTCCAGATCGTTCAGCAGCAGGGTACGGGCAGACACAACGCCCACCAGACGGTTGCGCTCCACAACATAGCAGGTGTAGACCGTTTCTGCGTTCTCACCCTGTTTACGGATGGCATCAAATGCCTGTGCCACATTCATTTCCTTACGCAGACGGACATATTCCGGCGTCATCAGGCTGCCTGCGGAATACTCCGGATAGTTCAGCAGCTTATTCAGACTTTCACGGGTCTGCTTCGAGGACTTTTCCAGCACACGCTTGACCACGCCAGCCGGCATATCCTCTAGCAGGTCCGCTGCATCGTCCAGGCTCATTTCTTCAATGGCACTTACCAGCTCCACATCCGAAAATGCATTGACCAGGTCCTCTCTTGCTTCGTCCGACATATAGGCGAACGCCTCAGTCGCAACCTCTTTTTTCAGCAGGCGGAACACCACCAGACGGTTGTTCTCGTCCAGTTCTTCCAGCAGTTCTGCAAGGTCTGCAGGCTGTTCTTCTTCCGTCACCTCACGCAGCTTGACATACTGCTTTTTGATCAGCAGCTTGAGCAGACGGCTTTTGGTAAGCATTTCAGGGTTCGCCTTAACTTCTTCGTCCTTGGCTTCCTCACGTTCTGCTTCCCGCATATCCTGCTTCAGGTCTTCCGTTGCTTCCTCGTTCAGGTCCTCCTCCAGCTGTCGGCGGACTTCTGCGGGGATATCTGCAGGCAATGCCTGCTCCGGAGTCATATTTTCCAGTTCCAGCTTCTTATCTTCCATTTCCATTCTGCGTTACCTCCAAGGCTTATTTACGGCCAGGCACTAAGACCTGTCCGGAGGATGCCGCAGATCGGGGAACAAAAAATGCGCGGCTTCGCCCCCACAGAAACCAGGTTTCTGCGTACGCAAAGCTGCGCCTTCTCCACTGTCCACAACACGCCCTAAGGACGCTTTGCCGCTCAGACAGTCAAAAAGGCGAACGCAATCGTTTTTGTTTTCCGATCCACCGCATCGATCTTACTACTTCGACTATGATCCGGGTCCATTATCCTGCGTTCACCTCCTGAGTTATTTGATCAATTTTATTATAGCGCTGCAAAAAAATGAGGTCAACCCCAAACCACCTTTTTGCAGCATTTTTCTTTAAAAAGTAAGGGGATAAGGCCATGGCTCAACAATACACTTCAAATCTGCAGCACCACCCTCAGTCCTCAGGATCTCAGCCCTCCAACGGCTAAAAATTCTTATAACAACAAACCACCCCTATCCGTGTTGCGGCACACGGATAGGGGTGGTCTGCTTGGATATTGCCTTGGTGTGAGGAGGAATTAC
>CAYXQN010000030.1:0-19053 GCA_964466825.1 uncultured Faecalibacterium sp.
AGCGCTTTTTCCATTTGCGGACGTTGCGCTCTCTGGCGCGCTGCATCTGGCTGATGTTTTACACGGAAGTGAATGGGATAAATGCCTTGTGGGAGAAAATTGTTCCTTGGATCGACGAAAAAAGAGGATGGATGAAAAATGTGTCGAATTTTGGCCATGGCTCACATTTGAGTCATGGCTTTTTATATGTAAGACATAGAGGATGAAAAGTAGCAAACTTTTATTCTAAGAAGGGCCAAGGGCCGCTTCTCCCACTTTCCACATTTCAAAAAATGTGTTATGATACTATAAAATGGACGAAAAAGGAGTTGTGGCGATATGGTCCGATTGGCGCTGGTAGAAGATGATGTGGGGTATCGCAATCAGCTGAAAGAGTATATCACACGCTATGAACAGAATTCGGGAGAACGCTTTTTGATCCGTGAATTTGCGGATGGAGACGAGATCGCACTGAACTATAAGCCGGAGTACGATATCATTTTGATGGACATCGAGATGAAATTTATGGACGGTATGATGGCGGCAGAGGAGATCCGGCGGGTAGATACAGAGGTCATTATCATCTTTATTACAAACTCACCGCAGTATGCGATCAAAGGGTATGCGGTAGATGCGCTGGACTATGTGCTCAAACCGGTGGCATATTTTGCGTTCTCGCAGCGTCTGTCCCGGGCAATCGAACGTCTCCAGCACAGAAATCGGCATTTCTTGCAGATAAATACCCGAGAGGGGACCCATAAGCTGGATGTGAAACAGCTTTATTATGTGGAAAGCCAGGGACATGACCTTTATTTTCATACCGAGAATGGTGAGCTGATCGGAACCGGCTCCATGCAGGATACCGAAAAAAAGCTGGACGGTCATGGCTTTTTTCGCTGCAACAAGGGTTATCTGGTCAATCTGGAGCATGTGGACACAGTTCATGGAGAAGAAATAGAGGTCCATGGTGATCGTGTACTGCTGTCCCGGGCGCGCCGCAAGGCTTTTTTGGATGCGCTCAATAACTATATCAACGGGGTGGAACACTGATGCCTTATTATGAATTGGACATTCCCCGTGCCTGTACGGCGTTGGCGGATTGGATCGCCTGTGTATTGTACCTGCGTCATCTTCCTCCTCGATATGGCGGCTGGAAGCGGAATATCCTTTATGCGGCGGCGCTTCTGATCCTGGTCGTGTATATGGTGGTGACCGATGGCTACGATGGAATGATGTTTAATGTGCTGTATGCGGGGTCTGTTGCGCTGATGGCACTGTTTTACAGGCTTGGCTCCAAAGGCGATGTGAACCAGTGTGTGTTCTTTTGTTCCAGAAGTGTGGTGCTGGCAGGTTTTGCGGCCTCGCTCACTTGGCAGCTGTATGTTTATTTTGCACCGGACTACCCGTTGCTGCAAAGTTTTTGGATGATGTGCCTGTTTGTTGCAGTAAGCTATGGTGCTCTTTTTTGTTTGAGTGAGTGGCTGGATCGAGGGAGACAATCCATGACCAGCATTGATTTTCAGGTCACACCCCACACGGCTGTTACAACAGCGGTGATTGCAGCGGTGATCTATGTGCTTAGCAGCATTAGTTATGCCGGTGTGGATACACCGTTTACTGCAAGCGGACGGATGGAGATCTACGCAGCCCGCACGGTGGTTTACTTTGGCGGCGTTGCATTGCTGATGGCCTACCATTCTCAAATCTGCGACCTGCTGATCCAGCGTGAGGCGGATGCGCTGCGCAATATGCTTCATCTGCAATACGAAAACTATAAGATGCGTCAGGAGAGTGTGGAACTGATCAACCGGAAATACCATGACCTGAAGCACCAGATCGCGATCCTGCGCAGCGAGAGTGTCAGCGGACGTACTCAGATCCTGGACCAGATGGAACAGGAGATCCGGGCGTATGAAGCAAACAATGATACTGGAAACAAGGTGCTGGATACAGTTCTTGCCGGTAAAAGTCTGACCTGTACGGCCCAGAACATCCAACTGACTTGTGTGGCAGACGGGACGGCTATAAACTTTATGGATGTAATGGACATCAGCAACCTGTTTGGCAATGCGCTGGACAACGCCATAGAGAGTGTTTCCAAGCTTAGCGATCCGCAGCGGCGGCTGATCCACCTGAGCATTTCCCGGCAAAAGGGTTTTGCAGCGATCCGTGTTGAAAACTGCTATGAGGGTGCCCTTAAATTTGAGCACGGCCTGCCCTTGACGACAAAATCGGATGTGCAAAATCATGGCTTTGGACTAAAGAGCATTCAAGCAACAGCCCGTAAATATGGCGGTTCGGTAACGGTATCGACCCGGGAAGGCTGGTTTGAACTGCGGGTGTTGATCCCGCTGGAACAGAATTGAATTGCAAAAAATCCCCTGACAGCTTGTCAGGGGATTTTTTTGTGTGACTGGCAATCTAAACAAAGAAACTGGGGATTTGTTTGTCTAAAATGACATAAAGTTTTTTGTCTTGTGCTAAAAAAATGACGGTTTGTGCAGGCGATGACCATTTTTTTGTGAAATGTGGTATGGTATGCTAAAAAGAGAGGGCACAAAAAGGCGGCAGAGTCCTTGTAGAAAAAGGGCGGGAGCGGCCTTATTGTGCAGTGGAATTGGAAGGAGTAAGCAGTCATGTTTGAGATCTCGCGGCTGACAGTAGAGCATTTGACCCATGGATGCGTGACCGATAACGCTGCACCCCGCATTGCGTTTGCAGTCCGCAGTGACCGGAATGGAGCATCACTGGGGTCGGCAGAGCTGAAAGTGGGAGAGTGGCAAACCACATTGGGGCCGGACGAACAAAAAGGTGTTGCATACAAAGGCACTGCCCTCAAGCCATTTACAATCTATCCGGTGGAGCTGACCGCAACGGATGATCATGGAGAACAGGCATCTGCCTGCACCAGCTTTGAAACTGGTCGAATGGGCACCAAGTGGGAGGCTCAGTGGATCTCGGACGGCAGTTATCAGTTCACAGAAAAAAAGGTCTCGCCGGTGCCTATGGTATTCCGTAAGACCATAAAAACAGATAAACCGGTGGCATGGGCGCGGCTGTACGTCACAGCGATGGGCATTTACGAGCTGGAGCTGGACGGCAAAAAGCTGGGGGAACAGTACTTTGCTCCGGGCTTTACAAGCTATAAGTCTCAGCTGCAGTACCAGACCTATGATGTCACCGAGCTGCTGAAGGGGACCGACACACTGACCGCTACCGTAGCAGGCGGCTGGGCGGTGGGGTCGTTTGTTTTTACCCGTGTAAACCGGTTTGATGCCGACCGGCAGGCGCTGCTGGCAGAACTGCGTATCCGCTATGCAGATGGAACGGAGCAGATCGTTGGCACGGATGAGAGCTGGCAGGTCAGCGAAGATGGTCCTGTCCAGATGGCTGATTTTTATGACGGAGAGACCTATGATGCCTCTGTGCAGCTGGAAAATCTCCGTTGGAAAAATGCATCTCTGGAAAAAATGCGTGTCCATCCGGAGCTTTTGGCGGATTATGGAATGGCCGTTACCGAGCATGAGGTGTTCCAGCCGGTGGCGGTGACTACGGCGCCGGACGGAGAGGTGATCTACGACTTTGGCCAGAACTTTGCCGGTGTTGTCCGTTTTACGGTCAACGGTAAGGCGGGGCAAGTGATCACAGTGCGGCATGCTGAGATCTTGAACCCGGATGGAAGCCTGAATGTCACATTCCTGCGCACGGCAAAAGCGACAGTGACCTATACCTGCCGTGATGGCCGGCAGACCTACAACCCCCGCTTTACTTATATGGGATTCCGTTATGCAGGGGTGCGGGGCGTAAAGGCAGAGGATATCAGGATCGAGGCTGTGGCACTGTACTCTGGAGTAGAACAGACCGGTAAGTTCAGCTGTTCCAATGAGATGCTGAATCAGCTGCAAAGCAACATTACCTGGAGTGCAAAGTCCAATTTTATTGATATCCCTACCGATTGCCCCCAGCGCGACGAGCGGATGGGCTGGACGGGTGACATCAATGTGTTTACACCGACAGCCTGCTATAACTTTGATATGACCCGCTTTTTGGAAAAGTGGCTCAAGGATGTGCGGGCAGAGCAGCTGCCCACAGGTGGCATCCCCAACACGGTGCCGGTACAGGGCTACGGTTTTCCGGCTACCATGCCCCGCATGGCGGTGGACTGGTGGGGCGATGCCTGTGTGATGGTGCCTTGGGCAATGTACGAGCAGGACGGGGATCTGGAGCTTCTGCGTACCATGTACCCCGTTATGCAAAAATATGTCAAGGCGTGCCGTTTCTGGGCTGGCTTTGGCTTTGGTAAGAATCGTTATATCTGGCATACACCGGCCACCATCCATTTTGGCGACTGGGTCGCTCCGGATGTGCCCCAGATGAGCCAGTGGCAGAAGCGCAGCAAATACACGGCAACAGCAAGTCTGTATCTGACCCATTCCACGTTGGCAAAGATCGCAAGACTGCTTGGCGAAACAGAGGATGCAAAGCAGTATGAGACTTATGCTGCCAAGGTGGCTGATGCTTACTGTGCAGTGCTGACCGACGGTAAGGGCAAGACCAATGAACAGTTCCAGACGGCATACGTTCTGCCACTGTATTTGGGGATGTTCCCGGAAGATGCAAAGGCTGCTGCGGCAGATAATCTTGTGGAACTGGTGGAAAAGAATGACCACTGCATCGGAACAGGCTTCCCGGGGACGCCGTACATCCTGTTTGCGCTGGCAGAACACGGCCATGCAGATACTGCGTATAAAATGCTGATGAATACCAAGTGTCCAAGCTGGCTGTATGAGGTTAAGGCAGGTGCTACGACCATCTGGGAGCGTTGGGACGGTCTGGACGAGAACGGCCAATGCCCCATTGGAGATGACGGAACAGATAAGATGATCTCCTATAACCACTATGCATTTGGTGCGGTGGGTGCGTTCCTGTACCGCCGTGTGCTGGGTATAGAAGCTGTGGAGGCTGGTTACCGCAGATTCCGTTTTGCACCGCTGCTTGGCGGTGGTCTGACCCATGCGGAAGGCGAGCTGAACTGCCCCTACGGCACCATCCAGGCCGGTTGGAGGCTGGAGGAGGATACACTTACAGCTACCGTTGTGGTGCCTGTGGGAACCAGCTGCACCGTGGAGATGCCTGGTGCAAAACCTGCTGTGTTGGCAAGCGGTGTGCATACCCTGCACGCTGCCTTAAAATAAGGAGGAAACGAACCTATGAGCAAATCAAACTTCTGGAATGGTCCATTGACCAAATCCCGGGTCACATCCGATGAGGTCAAATTGCCGGAAATGCTGTTTGGCTACTTCATTGGTCCCTTTGGTGCACTGCTCTCATCTGGTATTTTTACCAGTATTCTGCAGAGCTACTTTACCGATGTGCTCAAGCTGGATCTGGCATTCCTGACAACGCTGCAGCTGATCTCTACGGTGCTGATCGTTGCTGCAAACCTGATCGTCGGCCAGCTGATCGAGCGTACAAAGGCCCTGGCTGGCAAGGCCCGTCCCTGGCTGCTGCTCTCCGCACTGACGCTGTCGGTGTCCAGTGTGCTGATGTTTATCGTCCCCTTTGAGGGAACGGCCAAGATGGTCTGGATCGCCATTGCTTACAATCTGTATTACGCAGTAGCCTATCCCATCTACAACACCGCAAACTCTACGATGATCCCGGTGTCCACCCGTGACAGCAAACAGCGTGGTGCGCTGGCTTCCTTTACCAATATCGCAGGTCTGGGAGTTATGGGCTGCGGATCCATGGTGTTCCCCATGCTGGTGTCCTTTGCACTGAAGGAAAACCAGAACCTGTGGTTCCTCACGATGCTGGCAGTGGCGATCTTCTCGGCACTGACGATCTACCTGCAGTTTGCTTTTACCCGTGAGCGCGTCACGGAAGAAAGCATGGCAAACGGTACCTCGGAGGATGAACAGCCGCGCACAACGGTTTCGATGGGCGAGCAGGTCAAAGCTGTCGTTACCGATAAAATGTGGTGGATCGTGATGGCATTCTATATGCTGTTCCAGTGGAGCGGCGCCATGAAGAACGGTTCTATGACCTATTTTTGCAAGTGGGTGTTGGACAACACCTTCTTTGGTACAGCAGACGCCTGGGGCGCCTCCCAGTCTCTGCTGAGCATTCTGGGTGCGATCCCCATGGCAGCTGCAGCGGCCGTTGTGATCCCGCTGGCCAACAAGTTTGGTAAGCGTTTGGTCTGTGGCGGCTTTATGATCCTGGGTGCAGCAGGCGGTGTGATTGCTGGTATTGGCGGCGGCAACATTATCCCGGTGGCCATTGGTGTGGCTCTCAAGTGTCTGGGCTCTGCACCGGCCTGCTATCTGGTGCTGGCGATGATCGCTGATGTTATCGACCACATCGAGTACCGTACCGGTATCCGTACCGATGGTCTGACCATGTCTATTTATTCTTCGCTGATGGTAGCAGCGACCCCGATCTGCAACTCCATTTTCAGCGCATTGCTGGCCGGCAGCGGATATGACCAGGCCGCCAACGTTGCACTTGGCACTGCTGCACAGACCGCTGCCGTGCAGAACATCATCTCCATCAGTTACATCTGGGTGGAGACCGTCTGCTTCCTGATCGCAGGCCTGATGCTCATCTTCTTCTGGACGGTGGAAAAGAACCTGCCTGCAGAGCAGGCCGAAATCGCCGCACGCAAGGCAAAACAGTGAGAACTGTATTGTATAACGGAGAAAAACTAAGGAGGACAACATGAAGAAAGCAAATTCCGGCCGCCGCGCATGGCGTGGCGTGACCACGGTCGTTGCGTCGCTTCTGGCCCTGAGCGTTTGCGCAACGCCCATCGTCAACAGCTTCCGCACCGACATCGACAAGTTCCTGGGGACCAAGAGCACGAAATTGGTGACCGAGTCCACAGAGGGCATCGATCTGTATACCTTCAAGTCGGATTACGCATCTACCACTGAGCTGCTCAAGGCGATCGAGGACCTGGGTGAGCGTATGAACGAGGAAGGCTCTGTTCTGCTCAAGAACAACGGCGCACTGCCGCTGAGCGCAGATGAAATGAGCCGTGTCAGCCTGCTGGGCTTTTCCAGCTATTTCCCGGTCATGGGCGGCGACATGGGTTCCAGCCTGGCCGTGAACACCGGCATCGATGCGGACACTGTGGACTTTGTGCAGGCACTGGAGGCAAAGGGTTACAAGATCAATCCTACCCTGAAGGCAATGTACACTTCCGATGCCCTGATGGCAAGCTATAAGACTGAAGTTTCCAACTGGGGTATGACCAGCACCTATTACCGTATTACGGCTCCTACGACCAGCGGCTTCTTTACAAGCAAGGAGCCTTCGCAGGTTGTAATGAATGGTGCAGATGCAGGCTGGAAGAATAGCATGGACGAGTACAACGTGATGATCGTTACCATCGCCCGTGCGGCAGGCGAAAACCGTACCTACCTGCCCGGCAAGGCAGGCGTGGACCCCAGCCAGGATCTGAATCAGACCGATCCGCTGGGTCTGTCCGATGATGAGCGCGATCTGATCGCTGCAGCTGTTGAGGCAAAGAAAGCCAACGGCGGCAAGCTCATCGTGCTTCTGAACAACGCCAGTGCAATGGAGATCCAGGAGCTGGCCGATAACGAAGGTATCGACGCAATGTTGGAGATCGGTCTGCCTGGCGGCTACGGCTTCTATGGTGTGGCAGATGTGCTGTCCGGCGCAGCCAACCCCTCCGGCCATCTGGCAGATACCTACGTTGTTACCAACGCTAAGGCTCCTTCTGCACAAAATTTTGGACACAACCTGTGGACCAATGCGGATTCTTCCATCAGTATGAACGATGTACTGGTAGAAGCTGAGAATATCTATATTGGCTATAAGTACTACGAGACCCGCTACGCCGATACTGTGCTGGGTCAGGGCAATGCGGACGATACCATTGGTTCTTCCACCGGCAAGGCATGGAACTATGACGATGAAGTTACCTATCCGTTCGGTTTTGGTCTGAGCTACACCACCTTTACCCAGACGCTGGACGATCTGGATGTGAATACGAATCAGAACACTGTGACCGCAAAGGTCACCGTGACCAACACCGGCAGCTATGCTGGTAAGGACGTTGTACAGCTGTATGCGAGCGTTCCTTATACTGACTACGACCGTGCACACGGTGTGGAAAAGTCTGCGATCCAGCTGATGGATTATGCAAAGACCAAGGAACTGGCACCCGGTGAGAGCCAGACCATTACCATCACCACCGATCTGCAGAACATTGCAAGCTGGGACTCCACCGCAGATAACGCTATTGGCACCAAGGGCTGCTACATTCTGGACGAGGGTGATTACTACTTTACCATCGGCAACGGTTCTCATGAGGCAGTGAACAACGTTCTGGCAGCACAGGGCCATGCCGTAGATGGCGCGGCTGCTAAGGCAAAGACCTGGACGCTGGATAAGTTTGATGATATCTCTTTTGCAACCACCAAGAACGGCACCGCTGTGGAAAACCAGCTGGAAGATATGGATCTGAACTACTGGATGCCCGGCACCGTGACCTACTTGACCCGTAACGACTGGGCAGGCACCTTCCCTGTAGCATATGTGAACCTGACTGCTACCGATGAGATGCTGGATGTTCTGGACAACGATATCTATGAAATCAAGGCAAATGGAGATCCTTCCGCTGTGACCTTTGGCGCAGAAAATGGTCTGACGCTGTCTGACCTGAAGGGTGTTGCTGATCTGAGCGACGAGCGTTGGGGTCTGCTGATGGATCAGATCGAGCTGGAAGACTGCCTGATCCGTCTGGGCTTTGGCGGCACTTCTACCAAAGCGATCGAGTCCATCATGAGCCCGGAGACGATCCAGAACGATGGTCCCAATGGCATCAACTCCTACACTCTGGGCCAGTACGCCAATAAAGACAAAACCAGCGGCGACCCCTGTGCTGTGGACGAGAATGACCCGAACCTGAGCTATAAGTTTGGCACTATGAGCAATGAAACGGTCATTGCCCAGACCTTCAGCAAGGAGCTGGCAGCTGAGTATGGCAAGGTCATTGGCAACTACAGCCTGTGGTCCAACCTGACCATCTTCTGGGGTGCTGGTACCAACCTGCACCGTACCCCCTACAATGCCCGTAACCACGAGTACTATTCTGAGGATGCAATGCTGACCTCCGGCCAGGCGGTGGCATATATTACCGCCGGCAAGGAATACGGCTGCATTATTGCTCCCAAACACCTGGCTTTCAACGATACTGAAATCAACCGTACCGGTGTTTCTGTCTTTATGACCGAGCAGCAGGCTCGTGAAAATGAGCTGCGCGGTACCCAGGCTTGCATCGAGGATGCAGATGCTCTGGGCTTGATGACAGCCTTTAACCGTGTGGGCATCACTGCCTGCAACGCACATACTGGTCTGATGGTTGACATCCTGCGCAATGAGTGGGGATTTGAGGGCCTGATCAGCGAAGACTTTATCATGGATGCAAACTACGTTGCTCTGAAGGAGTTTGCGATGAACTACGGCACCATGAGCTGCAATACCGGTGAGAGCACCATGGAAGCCGTCAGCACTAAATACAGTTACTGGACTGTGGAAAATGTCAGCCAGGATGCAGATCTGTTGGCTGCAGTCAAGCAGGCTATGACCTATCAGGCCTATGCTCTGGCAAACTCCAATGCAATGGATGGCTATGCTCCCTCCACTCGTCTGGTCAGTGTCCGTACCTGGTACGACGATGCGCTGACTGGCGTACAGGTCGCATTTGCGGTCCTGACTGTGCTGAGCGCAGCGATGTATGTCAATTCTGTTCGCAAGAGCAAAAAGCACTAAAGGGGAGGTCACACCATGAGTTTTATGAAAAAGCAGGGTGCAGGTTTTTACCTGACCGCAATTACCGCAATCGCAAGTGTGGTTGGCTTCGCATTTTACATGATCAACTGCGGTACCAACTATTTTAAGAGCCTGGGCACCAGCCCGATGATCATTGGCTGCACACTGGTGGCCATTGCAGCGCAGGTGGTCTACCTGCTGCTGGCGCAGAATGACAGCATTGCAGCAGACGTTCTGCCGGTGCTTTCGGGTGTTACGTTAGTGGTGGCACTGACCAGCTTTGTCAGCTCCCGTGTCAATGGCATTGCTGCGATCATGACCTTTACCAACAACGCACAGAATATGGCGGATCTGTCCAGCGCGATCGTTGCTATTGCCGCTCTGGCGATCGCAATGATCCTGAATATGGTCGCAGCCTTCTTTGCGGTGCGTAAAGACTAAGCGTTTTCTTCATTTTCTTCTTCATTCGACCCCGGAGGAGGTGCAAAACCCCCTCCGGGGTTCCTTTGGTTTTCAAATGCGGGGATGGCTATGACAAGACGAGTGCTACAACTGATCGGACTTCTGGGGATATTGTTGTTTCTGGGCGGATGCTCCGGAACGACAGCACTGCGGACATCCAGGCGTCTGTGTCCGGTGGTATTGGAACAGACGGAGGGATTTTCGTCCGACTGCTGGGCGATGCAGGTGCCGGAAGGGAGCTCGGCGACCTTTGTATTGACTGCAGAACAAGGTTATATCATTACCGGTGCAGACTATCAGGGGGCGCAGCTTGAGCGGCTGGCAGAAGGTGTCCGGCTGACATTGCCAGAGGTCCGTTATGCTACAGCGGTGCGTGTGACAGTAGAACAGAGTGAGACCGGGATGTTTTATCATGCCAACGGCGGCCAGAGACTGGATGGGGGAGATGCCAAAAGCTGGGTCGGGCTCCCGATTACTGCCAGTCATCTGCGCTGGAATACAGAGCCGGATGGTACATTGTTTGAACGGTCTGGTTATACGTTGGTCGGTTGGAATACGGAGCCGGATGGCAGCGGAATTGCAGTGGGTCTTGGCAGCCGTGCTCAGCCGGAAAGCTGTTTTTATGCGCAATGGGTACAGTGGAACGATGAAAGGGAGTTTGAGTGGCAGCCGATGTCCGGCGGTGTGGCGATCACCGGCTGGCGGGGAACTGGTGAACAGTTGGTGGTCCCCGGTCAGCTGGGGGGCCAGCCGGTAGTCAGCATTGCGGCAGGGGCATTTGATGGGGCAGAGTGTACGCAGGTGGTCCTGCCTGCAAGCTTGCGGACAGTAGAGCCAGATGCGTTTGCAAACACACAGGTGCAGGTTCTGACGTTGTTTGATAGTATCCGGACGATCACCGATCATGCATTCGGAGGGAGCGGAGCTCTGCAGACATTGCATATCAATGCGGCGCGTGTGCCGGTATACAGCGGGAGTTATCAAAGCACCTGGGCAGATAAATACGATTACCTGTACAGCATACGGGAGGAAAAAAAGCTGGTGCTGTTTTCCGGCTCGTCAACGCGGTTTGGTTATGACAGCGAGCTTTTGGAAGCTGCTTTCCCGGAATATAAGGTGGTCAACATGGGAGTCTTTGCCTACACAAATGCACTGCCACAATTGGACCTGATCGCAGATTGCCTTAAAAAGGATGATGTTTTGCTGATTTCGCCGGAATTTGATGCGGCAAAACGTCAGTTCTGTACCACCGATGTGCTGGATGAAGCGTTTTTTACCATGATGGAAGCGGACTATGACCAGGTGGCGCAGCTGGATCTGCGTCAGTATACTGCAGTACTGTCTGCGTTTGGTTCGTATCTTAAAACAAAATCGGGGATGAGCGGGCGCAGTTATGGGCTTTCGCCTGCTGATTTTGATGAGGACGGAGCGCCGACGGCTGAAAAAAGCTATAATGTTCAGGGAGATTATATCTTGTATCGACCGGATGCAGAAACCGATGAACCTATTTATGGTCTGGGGGTCGAGTACACGGTGCAGGCGTTTCCGCAGCAGTATCTGGATGCGGCCAATGCGGCATGGGGGCCGCTGCAGCGGAGAGGAATAAAGGTCTACCTGACCTACAGCCCACGCAATCAGCTGGCCGTTTCGGGCGACACAACAGCCCAAAGCATTGCGCAGCTGGATGAGTATCTGCGTGCGGGATTGTGTATCCCGGTCATCTCGCCGCTGGAACAGTCATTGATGCCTGGACGCTACTTTTATGGGACGGATAACCATCTTTCGACAAATGGAGTAGAGATCCGGACTCGGCAGGTGATCGAAGATCTGCGTGCCCAGCTGGAAAAGGAGGGGCGGGAATGAATGGATGGATCTTATCTTTGATGGGAGTTTGTCTGAGCTGTGCACTTCTGGCTGGACGCTCCGCTGTGGCAGCTGCGGCTGCAATGGTGGCGGGAGCAGCTACGGTGCTGGTGATGCTTGCAGCAAATATTCCGGCACAGGATATGGTCCTGGCAGCGTTGATCTTTGCGGTGGCAGCTGAATTTGCAGGAAGGGGAAAACGATGAATTTTACAGCGGTAGCATTTGTTTTGGGTTTTCCACTGGTCCTGCTGTTGCATTGGCTTTGCCCGCCGGCCAAACGCTGGCTCCTGCTATTGGCGGCAAGTATTGGTTTTTACGCCATCGGCAGTCCGCAGTCGTTAGGGCTGTTGGCGGCGATCACGGTGGGGACCTATACGGCGGCGCTGCGTATGGAGCGCTGTAAGACACGGCTTGCAAAAAAAATCTGGTGCGTTGCTGCGCTGGTGCTCTGTTTTGGATGTCTGGCCTGGTTCAAATATGCTGGATTATTCAGCAGTACAGCGGCAGCCCTGCTGGGCAGACAGGCTCCTGTTTTGGAAGTTGTTCTTCCGGCAGGAATCTCCTTTTATACATTTCAAACCCTGACCTATGTGCTGGATGTTTACCGTGGTGTACAAAAAACGGAATCGCATTTTGGTCATTACGCCTTGTTTGTCTGCTTTTTTCCGCAGCTGGTGGCGGGACCGATCGAACGGACCGGAGATCTGCTGCCGCAACTGAAAGAGGGAAGGCGCTCTCCGGACTGGAACGGTGCACTGGTCTTGCTGCGCGGTTTTGCAAAAAAACTATTGCTGGCCGATGCAATGGCACCTTTTGTGGATCGGATCTATGGTGCACCGGATCAGGCGACTGGTCCGGCAATGGTATTGGCGACTGTGATGTTTGCGGGGCAGATCTATTTTGATTTTTCGGGCTATTCGGATATTGCAGTGGGTGTGGCAGCGCTGCTGGGGATAAAACTCAGCCGGAACTTTGACCATCCGTATGCTGCTGGTTCCATCCGGGAGTTCTGGCGGCGGTGGCATATCAGTCTGACCCGATGGTTTACCGACTATCTTTACATCCCGCTGGGCGGCAGTCGGTGCGGTGAACTACGGCATTATTGCAATTTGCTGCTGGTCTTTTTGGCCAGTGGCCTATGGCACGGTGCTGCCTGGCATTTTGTGCTTTGGGGCGCTTTGCATGGCTGTTTTTTGGTGGCTGAAAGCTGGTGGAGCAGACATTGGCCGGCCCGGGTGCTGCCGCCTTGGGCGGAACGGCTGCGCACACTGATTTTGGTTTGTGTGGCATGGGTGTTCTTCCGTGCGGACAGTATTCCTGCGGCGTGGCAGATGTTGACAAAACTTCCGGCGGGCTGGTCGGCAGAAACGGTAAAAAATGCGCTTTGGATGGTCGGCAGCAAAAGAGTGCAGCAGATCCTTCTGGCAGGGGTCTGCCTGAGGTGTTTGCCAGAGCGTATAGATGACCGGAGCAAATGGCCTACGGTGCTTTTCTGGTTGACGATCGCTGTCGTTGTAACATGGTTTTCTGGATTGACGGCAGACAACACCAGTGCATTTTTGTACTTTCAGTTCTAAGGAGGCAGGCTGATGAAAAAGATGTGGATCTGTTTTGGCAGCTGCCTGCTTGCTATCCCCATCGCATTGCTGGTGTGGGGCTTTTTGCTGCCGCAGCAGTATGGGGATACGTTTTTGGGCGAACTGTCGGTCAAACGGCAATTGTTGGAACAAGAGAGTGAAAAACCGCGGCTGGTCATTCTGGGCGGCAGCGCAGCGGCTTTTGGCGTGGACAGTGCACTTTTGGCGCAGCAGCTGCCGCAGTATCAGCCTGTGAATTTTGGACTGTATGCAGCTCTGGGGACCCGTATTATGCTGGACCTTTCTCTGGAGTCTCTGAGGGAGGGGGATCTGGTCATTGTTATGCCGGAACAGCAGAGTCAGACACTTTCGGATTATCTGGGGGCACAGGCTGTCTGGCAGGCGGCAGACGGAGATTTTTCTGTGCTGCAGGCTTTACACTGGCGGGATGTTTCGGCGATGATCGGGCAGTTTCCGAGGTTTGCGGCGCAGAAATTTCGGTATTGGCTTACCGGGAAGCCGGAGATGACTGGTGTTTACCAGCGCTCCAGCTTTAATGCCTTTGGAGATGTAGTCAGTGAACTCTGTGCTGCAAACCAAATGCCGGGCGGTGTGGATGAAACAACACCCATCCGGTTTGACCCGGAGCTGCTGGAAGAAGGTTTTTGCCAGCAGCTCAATGAATATGCAGCGGTACTTGCACAAAAAGGTGTGACGGTATGGTATCATTTTCCGCCTATGAACGAGTCGGCGGTGGAGTTGGATGCAGAGGTGGACGGATATGCGGATGTTTTACAGCAGAGGCTGGAGATTTCCCTTGCGGGTGACCCTAAAGCCTGTATTCTTGAGAGCGGATGGTTTTATGATACAAATTTCCATCTGAACGCCAGCGGCAAAACGGTGTTTACCCGGCAGTTGATACGGGATATCAAGGCGATGCTGGGCGATAGTACGCCGACCAGGATCGCACAGCCTGCGATGCCGGAGCTGCTGGCTCCAGCATCTGAAGAACATCAACTGGATAATGCAGATGCAGACTGCTTTGTTTGGGAGCAGACCTACGGTGGGCTGCAGCTTATAGGCCTGACGGAAGAGGGGAGCTGTCGCACAGAGCTGACGGTTCCGGGGCAGATCCAAGGAAAACCGGTGGTTGCATTGGCAGATACGGTTTTTGAACAAAGCAAAGTGCTCCAGTGCGTGACGATCCAGAGCAACATCAAAGCATTGCCGGACGGGCTGTTTGCAGGGTGCTTGGCATTGCGACAGATCTGCCTGACCCAGACAGACCCGGCACAGTTGGCGGTGGGGCAGGAACTCCTGCGACAGGCAGCAACGGACTGCCGACTGGTCGTTCCGGCTGACAGCTATGACCGCTATTGTCTGAACTACAGTTGGTCTCCCTATGCGACATTCTTGCAGCGCGGAATGAATGAATAAAATAAAAGGACCCCGGCGTTCCTGCCGGGGTCCTTTTGCTTATTGAGGATAAATCAGCAAACAGTGCGGACGATCTGCAGCATTTGATCGAAAACATCTTCCATCTGCTGCACCAATGCAAATTGGGTACGGGCTCGGTCCAGGTTCTGCCCGGGACGGCTGGTATGGAAGTAGTGGTCTCCTTCCAGATAATCGGTCAGGAAACGGATGCCACATTCCAGGGTCATGAGTTTGGCACCCCAAGCCATGCTTTCCTTTTCAGCAACATTCATGGATGCACCGGCTGTGGAAAGATAGCCTTTTGCGAATACTTCGTACAAATGCAGATCGAACTGGACCTTGCTCAGATCGGGTTCATCTTCGGCGCAGTGATTGGCGCCGCTCCGGATAGAGTCGCCAAAGTCGTAAGCGGACAGACCCGGCATTACGGTATCCAGATCGATGACACAAATGCCTTTTCCGGTAGCACGGTCGATCAGGACATTGTTGATTTTGGTATCATTGTGGGTGACCCGAAGCGGGATCTGCTCAGCCGCCAATTGATCCAACAGAACATGGCAGTCCTGCTCACGGGCGTGAATGAATTCGATCTCCTGCTGGATATCTTTGGCACGTCCTAAGGGATCTGCTGCAAGGGCTTTTTCAAAATTGGCGTAGCGGTTGGGCGTATCATGAAAACGAACGATGGTCTCATGCAGAGTGGCGGCGGGATATCCGGCCAACTGATTCTGGAATTTGCCCAGTGTTTCGGCAACGGTATAAAAATCCTGCTCGCTGCTCATCTGCTGCAGGCAGATGGTATCTTCTACAAAGTCGTAGGCGCGCCAACAGTTGCCTTCTGCATCCTGATAGAACGAGGCGCCATCTTTGGTCAGGATAACGTTCAGGGTCTCGCGTTCAGGGTCTCCGCCTTCGGCCAGGATCTGCTGGCGAAGATAGTTCGTTACACCGCAGATATTTTCCATCAAGCCGACAGGGTCGGTAAAGGTGTCGGTGTTGATCCTCTGGAGAATGAAGCGCTTGGTGTGATCCTCGGTCCAGATCTCAAAGGTGTCATTGATATGTCCTTCGCCGTAATGGTCGGTGGTGCATACAACAGGGCAGCCGAAATCAAAGGACTGAGCGGCGGTGCAGAGCAGTGGATAGGTTACGGGTCTCATAAAAGCCTCCTGTTTGATTTATCCTTCATACCGTTTGGCGGGGGCGGGGCGCTGTCCCTGCCGCACCTGACGGCGATATTCATTGGGTGTAATGTTTTCAGCCCGGCGGAAACATTGTGAAAAATAGCTGGGGGACGAAAACCCCATCAGTTCACTGATCTGCGCCAGACTATGGCCGGTATTGCCGAGCAGATATTTGCTCTCTTCAATGCGGCGGCGGTTGAGATAGCTCATGGGGGAGATGCCATATTCCTTTTGGAATGTGTGTGCCAGGTAAAATTTGTTCAGATGAGCGATTTCGGCAAGCTTGTCCAGTGAGATGTCCTCCCGGTAGTTGGTGTCCAGATAGCGCTTGATCTCTGCACACTCCCGGTTGTCTGCCAGGGGTGTTTCCTCCAGCTGGAGTGAAAGGGTCGTACAGCGTACCAGCCAAATCAGCAGTACCTCCAGCAGGTCTTGACAGACTGTTTCACATCCATCCAGACTGCGGTCGGCCTCGCCCAAAAGCATATGCAGCAGGGTGCTCATGCGCTCGCGGTTTTCGCGGCAATTGAAAATAGCATAAGAGGAATCCTGTGTGCCGAACAGGATCTCAATGCCGGCAACGCCTAACACGATGTATTCCAGGGGGGAAGCATTCAGGCTTAGTTCGGTGTGCTCTACCTGCGGGTTGACGATGACCATGTCATCCGGTTTTACCGGATAAAGCTGCCCTCCAAGATAAAACTGTCCCTCACCGCTGAGGCAATAGAACAATTCGGTGCAGGAGTGCGTGTGGGCGGTACTGTTCCAGTCGCCGCCGAACCGGCTTTTGCTGATGTACAACAACCGGAAAGATTCCCGCGGGGCGGGAGCGTGCCGGATGTCGAAACGTTCGGTGCTCATAAGACAGGGACTCCTTTTGCAATTGGCGCAAAAAATATAAAAACAAAAGCAAGATTGTGAGGAAAAGTTGGGGGCTCATGCGGTTTTTTGCCCCGGAACAGCCGGATCTTTTCTCTATTATAGAAAAGCTTTTTTTAATTTGCAAGACCGAGATTTTGGACAAAAAGGGGGTTTTGTTGCCAAAAGGATGAACAGATGTTGCAAAATGGGTTCTTTTTGTGCAACACTTACAAACGAAAAATGAAACTTTAGCACTTTTGCTGAAGAAAAATTTCAAAAAGCAAGAAAACTAAAAAATGAAACAAGAAACCTCTTGTGGTTCTTAATGAAATCAACTATATTGAACACAGAAACACACACGGCCGCTTTGGGCGGAGCCTGTCTGCCCCGGTTGTGTTTATGTACGGACATTCTAAATGGAGGACAAAATTATGAAACGCATTTCTCGTCGCAACTTCCTCAAGGTCGCCGGCGTCGGCGCTGCTGCTCTGGGTCTGGCCGCTTGCGGCGGTTCTACCAGCACTACTCCTTCCAGCACTGCATCTTCTGTGGCTTCTTCCGCAGCATCCGCTGCTCCCGAGGTGACGATCAAGGTTGCAGCCATCGAGACCGCCTACGGTTCTGAGATGTGGCAGAAGGTCGCTGATGCATTTACCAAGGAGACCGGCATCAAGGTCGAGCTGACCACCGATAAGAAGCTGGAAGATGTTATCGGACCCTCCATGCAGGGCGGCGATTACCCCGATGTGATCCATCTGGCAACTGGCCGTGAGGCTGGCCTGACCGAGCAGTTCATCAAGGGCAACCTGATCGCTGACATCACCGATGTTCTGAGCATGACCGTTCCCGGTGAGAGCAAGAAGGTCAGTGAGAAGATCGCCGGCGGCTTCACCGATACTTCTCTGACCAATCCGTACGGCGACGGCAAGACCTACCTCGCTCCCATGTTCTACAGCCCCTGCGGTCTGTTCTACAACGCAGGCTACCTGAAGGAAATGGGTTGGGAAGTTCCCAAGACCTGGGACGAGATGTGGGAGCTGGGCGATAAGGCTGCCGCAGCAGGCACCTACCTGTTCACCTACCCCACCGCTGGTTACTTTGACGCTTTCCTGTACGCTCTGATGTATTCGGCAGGCGGCCCCGAGTTCTTCGAGAAGGCTACCCACTACGCAGAGGGCATTTGGGATACCCCCGAAGCAAAGACCTGCTTTGATATCATTGCAAAGCTGGCTTCCTACACCAACCCCATCACTCCGGCTCAGGCAAACAATCAGGACTTCACCCAGAACCAGCAGCTCGTTCTGGACAACAAGGCCCTGTTCATGCCCAACGGCACCTGGATCGTTGCTGAGATGGCAGAAGCTCCCCGTGCAGATGGCTTTGAGTGGGGCATGACCGCGCTGCCCGCTGTCAAGGAAGGCGGCGACGCTTACAGCTACACCTGGTTTGAGCAGGCTTGGATCCCCGCCGGTGCAGAGCATCTGGACGCTGCAAAGCAGTTCGTTGCATTCCTGTACAGCGATACTGCCTGCAAGCTGTTTGCTGAGGCAAGTGCGATCCAGCCCGTGCTCGGCATTGCTGATATGCTGGAAGGCGACAACAAGATGTTCTACTCCATCTACGACAACGGTGCTAAGGCAGCTATGGGTAACTTTGCAGCCTTCACTGCGATCCCGGGCGTCGAGACCTACACTGTGTTCCAGGAGCCTGTCAACTCTCTGGTTTCCGGCAGCCTGACCGAGGAGCAGTGGATCGCTGACGTCAAGGCAGCAAGCGACCAGATGCGTGCAAACCTGATCGACTAAGATTTTTACAGCCCTGCCCAGCGGGGGCGGTGTACACCGCCCCCGCTTTATTATTGAAAGGAGCGGTTTTGCAATGAAA
>CAYXQN010000031.1:0-18395 GCA_964466825.1 uncultured Faecalibacterium sp.
TTATAGTTCTCCTCGGTACGCTTGGAGATGTTGCGGCTGAAGGTGCGGTAGTAGCACAGTACCAGCAGCGCAACGCCCACCCAGGTGAATAGGGTGATGCGGGTGAGCAGGGCGATCAGCAGTAAGGCAATGGAGGCAATGCTCAAGGCCTGGTTCAGGCCATCGGTACCATAGCGGCCGATCATAAACTGACGAATTTTTTCTTTCATAACTCTATTACACCTCTAACAAGCAGCCTGACAGCAGGTCAGGACCTGAATTCTTTACAACAAGGATACCAGCCAAACATGATAAAATTTTGAACAGGGTGAAAATCTATCATGAAAGGACGGCATTTAACCCTCCCGGCGGCGGATCGTTAGCTCTGCTTCAGCCTCCAGAGCACCTTCCATGCGGCAGTGCAGCACTGCACGGCCAGCCTCGCCGGTGGTGGCGAGATAGGTGCCTGCCATACCGCCCCGCAGGGGAACGATGCTGGGACCAATGATGCGCACCGGTCCTTCTACGCTGAGCTGCACAGCCTCGCTGCAATAAGGCAGCAGATTGTCGTTCTGGTCGATGGCCCGCAGGCTGACAGCGGCACAATCCCAGGTGGGGCCGTCGGTCAGGATGGGATTGCGCACCACGCATTCCAGCCGGATGATCTGTACCGGCTCCCGAATGACGGTGCGCACCGCCCGGCCGTGCCAGACGGCCTCAAACCGATATACAGGCGCAGGACTGCCCAGAACGCCGATATATTTGTAGTACATCTGCAGCAGATCATTCCAGCTGAGCCGCAGCGAGATCATCTTGGCCTTGGACAGGGGTGAAAGTTCCATGACATCCCGGCGCATCTCGTTCAGGATGGTAGCTGCCTGCTGGGCAGTAGCGTGGTCCATACCTTCGTATTTTTCCAGCAGAGAACCTACAAAATCGTTGATCTCGATAGGCGGATGCGGCAATGCGGCAAAGCGTCCGTGCCGGTCAGGATAAAATTCAGCCACAAAATCATGGTCCCGGTACAGCCGCACGCTTTCCGCATTGGTAAACACCCAGCAGGCACCGGCGGCACCGTCGGGCAGATCGCCAAGTGCCATGGTGGAGGAGACCTCCAGCATGATATCAGAGGGAGCACGGGGTGTTTTCTGGCTGGCATAAACAGCAGCAGAAAGCTTGGCATTGCGGAACAGATCCATTACACCGTGGTAACAGATGCGGTCGCCGCTGCCAAAAGCGCGGTGCGCATTGTAGTCGGTCATACACCAGCCAAAACTTCCGGCTACGCCCGGCTGTGCAATGGAATCGTTGAGCACAGCAGCAAGCCGCAGCGCCTGCACCAGGCGGTGCGGTTCGTCATCAAAGGGCTTGGCGGGGAACTGCTGCCCGCCGTATTCGCTGATCAGATATCCTTTGCGGGCATCGGCGGTCACAGCCGAGCGTGGTTCGCAGGCAGTACCGCGGCCGCGGTAAGAATAGTCGTTATAGGCGTAAACATCCTCCAGCAGCTGGCTCTTGCGGAAACTCCGGCTTCCTGCAGTAGGGCGGGTAGGATCCAGCCGCCGGATGGACTCGTTGGTGCGTCTGTAAAAAGCCTCATTGTCCGGGCTGCCCGGGATGCGGGCACCCCACAAAAACACACTGGGATGGTTTCGGCACTGGCAGACCATCTCCCGGCAGTTCTGCAGTGCCTGTGCCTTCCAAACGTCATCGCCGATAAACTGTACACCGGGCATTTCGGCAAATACCAAAAGTCCCAACTCATCGCAGGCGTCCAAAAAGGCTGGACTCTGGGGTGAGAGTGGTGCGCGTACGGCATTGCAGCCCAGCTCTTTTTTCAGGATCTGTGCATCCAGACGCTGGAGGCTGTCCGGCATGGCATAGCCTTGGTAGGCATAACTCTGGCTCCGGTTCAGTCCCCGCAGTTCCACACGCTGTCCGTTCAGGTACAGGCCGCCTGCAACGAACTGGATGGTCCGGAACCCGAACCGCACGCTCTTTTCGTCCAGGACCCGGTCCGGCAGGCCGCTCATACCGGGACGGACGAGTTTTACGGTCAGGGTATACAGGGTCGGGTGATCGATGCTCCAGGGCTGCACGCCGTTCAGGGTGCCGGTAATGGGCAGAGACAGCTCACCGTTGTAAGAGGCTTTCCGGCCGGAAGGACTGCGGATCTCGGCCTGCAGACCACAGCCGATGGTCTCGCCGACGGTGGAAGTGTAAATACGGAAATTTCCGTTGTCCTTTGCCTCAATAAACACATCCCGCAGATAGGCGGGCTCCTTGATGTCCAGCGAGACTGCCCGCCAGATGCCTCCGTAGGTCAGCACATCCAGCTGGCCGCCAAAGGGTGGGATATTCAGGTCTTCCCGGGCGTCGCACCGCACGGCAAGCACATTCTTTTCTCCCAGGTGCAATGCGGCGGTCAGATCCACGGTAAACGCCGAGTAGCCGCAGGCATGATGGAACAGACGGCGTCCGTTGCAGAATACAGTGGCGTCGTGCGCAACGGCGCCAAAGGTCAGGAGCACCGTGCGGCCTGTCCACTCTTTGGGCGCAAAAAATTCCCGCCGATAGCCGCAAAGGCGCTGATATTCATTTTCGCTGCAGTAGTTGTATGGCAGTACCCGCACAGTGTGGGGCAGCCGCACTGGCTCCAGTGCCAGTTCCGGGCACTCGGGCCGCACCAGTGCGGGTTCAAAATTGGGGGTAAATAACCAGCCGTCATTCCAGTCGTAATGTTCCATGGCCTGATCTCCGTCCCTTGTAAAATCTCTCTCTCCCTATGGTATCATAAAGTTATGAACGAAAAAAGCGTCTTTGCTGGAAAAACAGGCTTTTTTCTGAAATTTGGGCGCAAAAAAAGCGGCTGCCGCACAAAACGACAGCCGCTGAGACCATCAGCGGATAAAATTGGTCAGAGGACGGCGGGGGTTGTGAGGTGCTTCAATGCCAGCCGCTTTACCGGCTTCGATGCAGCGCAGCATCCAGGCCATGTTTCGGCCAATGTCCTGCATGACTGCGCAGCCTTCCGCATCCTGCATCACGTCCTCGGGGGTGTAGCCGTGGACCATGGACCAGTAGGAGCCATTGACCAGAGGCATCTGGTTGATCTGGGGATATTTGGCCAGCTGGTCCAGTGCAGCGGTGGTGCCGGCACGGCGGGCAGAGCAGCAGATGGCGGCAGGCTTGTGTGCCATGAGCTTGCCGCTGGAGTAGAACAGGCGGTCCATAAAGCTGGTCATATTGCCGGACATGGCGGCGTAATGCACGGGGCTGCCAAACACAAAACCGTCAGCAGTCTTGACCTTTTCCATAGCCTCGGTCACAATGCCGCCAAGGGCGCAGCCCTTGCCGCCGCGGCAGCCGCCGCAGCCGATACAGCCGCCCACAGGCTGTGCGCCTACCTGCAGGATCTCGGTGTCGATGCCGGCCAGCTCCAGCTGTTCGGCAATGAGGGAAAGTGCGGTATAGGTGCAGCCCTTTTCATGGGGGCTGCCATTGATGAGCAGAACTTTCATAAAAAATCTCCTTTTGGCAAAAGCGCCGCAAAAGTGCCCGGCGCAGCTGCAAATATTGTAACACGAAACTGCATTTGGTGCAACGTACTGTACTTGACAACCGGGCAGAGGATGGACAATAATAAAGTGAGAAAATGTTTCAGAAGGTCCGGACGGATGTTCCGGCAGAGAAAAAGGAGGTCTTGAGATGCGTGTGATCGCAGGAGAAGCACGAGGCAGGGTGCTGGAGGCACTGCCCGGTACCGAGGTGACCCGCCCCACTCTTTCGCAGGTGAAAGAGGCAATGTTCAGCATCGTTCAGTTTGATCTGCCCGGCGCCCGGGTGCTGGATCTGTATGCAGGCAGCGGCCAGCTGGGCATTGAGGCGCTGTCCCGCGGTGCTGCACGCTGTGTATTTTTGGACGAGAGCCGTGAGGCGGTCAATATTGTCATGCGCAACTGCAAGACCTGTGGTCTGTTTGACCGCAGCAGGGTCAACGTGGGCGAGGCTGCCCGGTGGCTTTCGGTCTGCAGGGAACAGTTTGACATCGTGCTGCTGGATCCGCCGTTCCGCAATGGTACACTGGAGGCGATCCTGCCTGCAGTGGATAAGTGCGTGGCACCCGGCGGTACTGTTCTGTGCGAAAGCGAGACCGGCATTGTGCTGCCGGCTCAGGTGGGCGGCCTGACCCTGCAAAAGCAGTACAAATATGGCAAGGTCCTTTTGTGGAAATACACCAAACCGATGCAGGAGGAAGAGACACTATGAACGTGAGCGAACTTTTGGACACCATCGAGGATGCACTGGAAGAAAGCGCAAACGTACCGCTGTCCGGCGGCAAGCGTCTGGTGGATGTGGAGCAGATCCAGGATTATCTGGACGAGATCCGCGCAAATCTGCCTGCTGAGCTGCGCCAGGCACAGCAGATCGTAAACGACCGTGCGCAGATCGTGGACAGTGCTAATGCACAGGCACAGGCCATTGTCAAAAAGGCGGAGGAGCGTGCCCGGATCCTTGTAAGTGAGGCGGAGATCGTAAAGACGGCGCAGCAGCGTGCCGCCGAGATCACCGCAGCAGCACAAAGCGAGACCCGGACTCTGCGGCAGACTGTGACGGATTACTGCGAAACGATGCTGCGCAATACCGAGGAGACGATGCTGGAAAATGCTTCCCAGGTGAAAAATATACGGGCAAACCTGCGCCAGAATGCCAAGAAAAACGGCTGACAGAGGCAAATAAACACACAAATTCCACATACGGTATCATATGATCCCCCGGCAGGCAAAAATGACGGCTTGCGGGGGATTTTTTTGTGGAAAATTGAACGGAAAAGCAGAGAGGTTGCTCTTGAAATCAGGCGGGTGATTTGTTACAATAATGATGTATCAGTGGGGCAAAGTGGGTAAAAGTAGGGCGATAGCCCTCAGCTTGCTTCCAAAGGGGGCGGTCAGGTGTTTTTTGGCAGATATGATTACACCATCGATGCCAAGGGACGGCTGAATTTTCCGGCCAAATTCCGGGATGCCATGGGCGAAAGCTTTGTGGTGCTGGAATGGGTGGACCGCTGCCTGTTTGTACTGCCTCTGAGTGAAGTGGAGCGTCTTGCTGAAAAGCTGGATGGCGATGAGCTGATGGACAGCTGGGAGATCTCCGGCGATTTGTTCAGCACCGCCTGCGAGGTGGTGCCGGACAAGCAGGGGCGGATCCTGCTGCCGGCAGAGCTGCGGGAATATGCGGGGCTGCAAAAAGATGTGACCATCATTGGCAACCGCAGTCACGCAGAGATCTGGGCGACCGATGTGTGGAACGCCCGCCGGGCGGCCATCACCAACGAGCAGCGTGCTGAACGGCTGCGCAGGCTGCATCTCTGATACACAAAATTTTATGGAGAAAGGAGGCCGTGCCAATGGAAAATCAGTTGGAACAGACCTTTGACCCGACCTCATTTGAGCATATCCCTGTATTGCTGAACGAATGTCTGGAGGGGCTGGCCATCGATCCGGCCGGCATCTATCTGGACGGTACAGCAGGCGGTGCGGGCCATTCCCGCCAGATCGCTCTGCGGCTGGACGCTGCAAAGGGCGGGCGTCTGATCTCTCTGGACCAGGACCCGGATGCAGTGCAGACCGCCCGTGCCCGGTTGGACGGCCTGCCGGCTACGGTGGTGCAGATCAACTTCCGCTATGCCGGACAAGCTTTGGAACAGCTTGGCATCGATAAGATCAATGGTGCGCTGCTGGATCTGGGTGTGTCCAGCCATCAGCTGGACGATGCAGCCCGCGGCTTCTCGTATCGGGCAGATGCACCGCTGGATATGCGGATGAGCCAGCAGGGTGAGACGGCAGCAGACCTTGTCAATACCCTCAGCCGGGAGGACCTGTCCCGGATCCTGCGGGATTACGGTGAGGAGCCGTATGCATGGCAGATCGCAGGCAAGATCGTGGAAGCAAGAGAAGCTGCACCGATCGAGACTACCTTGCAGCTGGCAGATATCGTTGCAAGCGCCATGCCTCCGGCAGAGCGGCGCAAAAATAAAAATCCTTCCCGCCGCACCTTTCAGGCGCTGCGTATTGCGGTCAACCACGAGCTGGACGCACTGGAGGAAGGACTGGATACCCTGTTTGAACACCTTGCGCCGGGCGGGCGGCTGTGCATCATCACCTTCCACTCACTGGAGGACCGGTTGGTGAAAAACAAATTCCGCCGCTGGGCAACGGCCTGTACCTGTCCGCCGGAGTTTCCGGTGTGCGTGTGCGGCGGCAAGGCAAAAGCAAAACTGATCACACGCAAACCCATTGAAGCAAACTCGCAGGAGCTGGAAGAAAACCGGCGCAGCCGGTCGGCACATTTGCGGGTGCTGGAAAAATGCTGAACGATATGCGGAACAAATAATTCAGTGAGGAGGAGAGCAGATCATGAGCCATACGGCATACGATGGAAATGCGGCACGGCGTAGAAACACGCCGCAGACACAGCGGAAAAACGCACCTTTGCGGGTAGAAAAAGGCGGCAAGCGCAGGCTGTCGCCGGTGCAGGAGCTGATGCACAATGCGATGCATCTGATCTCGGCAGCACTGCTGGCAGGCCTGGCTATCAGCCTGCTCTGGAGTGAAGCGCAGCTTGTGGAGCTGAACGACCAGATCCAGGATGCAAAGGCACTTCTGGTCAGCGAGCAGAGTCAGTATACTTACTACAACAGCACGCTGAACAGCAAGACCAATATCACCAACGTGGAGGAGACCGCCGGGCGGCTGGGTCTGATGAAGATCGACCAGAGCCAGATCACCTACATCCGGCTGGATGAAGCAGATCGTCTGGTGCGCAAAGAGTCTGCTGTGCGGCAGTGGACAGATTTTCTGTATAATGGTGCGGTGTCCATTTTTGGCAGCGTACAATGATAAAAACCGGGAAAGCGTGCGGCAGCGCACGCTTTTTTCGGTTTTTATCCAAATCTAGCATCAACCGGTCTGCCTTGCGGAAGGTAAGGACCGTGGGAGAGTACCATGCGGATATTTTTCAAAAAGGGCCAGGCGGCCCCTAAAAAGAAGGGTTCCGGCGGTGTACGGCCTGCAGGCAGGCAGGACCGTCTGGATCTGAAAAATCAGCGGATCTGCAGCCTGGTGGCGGGTCTGATCGTCTGCGGTGTGGCAGTCTTTATCGGCAGCCGTTTGTACAAGATACAGATCGTGGACGGTGAAGAGTACCGTCAGTATGCAGTGCAGCAGCAGTTGATGGATACCACGATCAAGGCTACCCGTGGAGAGATCTACGATGCCTCTGGCATTACGCTGGCCTCCACCAGTGTGGTGTGGACCATCTGGGCAGACCCGGACTACAGCACCATTCTGTACACAACAACGACCGAGGCGGACGGCACCCAGACCCGGACGCTGGACGCAGCAGTCTGTGCGGAGGTCAGCCGGGAGCTGACCCTGCGCCTTCTCTCGGGGGATGGAGTCAGTCTGGAGGCTGTGGATACGGCCTCGGAGGCCTATAATAAGCAGTATCAGACCATCTACAACGCACTGGCCAAGGTCAATTCTTCGTATGTGTCCTTGGCAACAAAGGTGAACAACGCAGTCAAGCTGTCCATTGAGGAGTATGTTTCGTCCTTTAACAGTGCGCATAAAAAAGAAAAAGACGGCTCCCGCAAGGGCCGCATTTCGGTGTCTTCTACGAAGAGCTTCCAGCGTAACTATCCTTATGGTTCCTTTGCGGCTGCGGTGCTTGGTTTTACGGATGCAGACGGCAATGGAACTTACGGCCTGGAAAAATCTTATCAGGATACATTGGCCGGTGTGGACGGCCGCACCATCACCCAGCGCAATGCAGTGGGCAATGCCATTGCGGACGCAAATGCTACGACCTTTGCGGCCAAGGACGGCAATCATCTGGTACTGTCGCTGGATGTCAATGTGCAGGAGATCGCAGAGCGCTACCTGACCGAGGCGATCGCAGCCAATACAGTAGAAAACCGCGGCTGCGCCATCGTGATGAATGTCAGGACCGGTGCGATCCTTGCAATGGCCTCCAAGCCGGATTTTGACCCCAATGACCCATTGGATTACAGTGCAAATCTGGACTATCTCAACGAGCTGGTACGGGCCGAGCCGGAGCTGTACGGTATCTATCTCAAAAATGAGGACAGCAGCGATGTAACGGATGCCGACGGCAACAAGGTCCTGGATCCGGATGCAGATTACTCCGGTTATTTCCGGGATATCCTGTGGAAGAACAAGACCATTACCGAGCTGCATTACCCCGGCAGTGTGTTCAAGGTCATCACGTCGGCAATGGCGATCGATGCAGGCATTGCAAACATCAATACGCAGTTGGAGTGCACCGGTGCTTATGCAGTAGCCAAGGAGACATACCACTGTGCAGGCCGCAAGGCGCATGGAACGATCTCTATGGCAGAAGCACTGCGTCAGAGCTGTAATATTTACTATGTCCAGCTGGGCCAGATGCTGGGATCGCAGCAGTTCTACAATTATTTCGATGCGTTTGGCTTTACCGAGCGCACGGGAGTGGACCTGCCCAACGAGACCGGTTTTATGCAGTATTACAGTGCCAGCCGTCTGGGCGAAGTGCAGCTGGCTTCGTCTTCTTTTGGTCAGGCAATGGCCATCACTCCGCTGCAGATATGTACGGCAGTGGCGGCATCTGCCAATGGCGGCTATCTGGTCACACCTCATGTGGTGGATAAGGTCATTGATTCCAATGGCAATGTGGTAGAAGAAGTGGGCGCAAATGTGCGCCGCCAGGTCATCAGCGCCAGCGCCAGTGCGGCCATCCGCGAGATCATGGAATATGAAGTGGGTGCCGGTACAGGCGGCGGCAAAAACGCTTACGTCTCCGGCTACCGCATTGGCGGTAAGTCCGGCACATCGGAACAGCTGAACATGGACCGCCGTGCAGATGGTGACTACAAAAAGGTGGCATCCTTTGCGGCAGTCCTTCCGGCAGATGACCCTGAGATCCTGGTCTATGTGATGCTGGATGACCCCAACAATGCCAAGACCGACTATTCCTCGGTGCTGGCAGCACCGGTGGTGGGCAATATCATCAGCGAGGTGGCGCCCTATCTGGGGCTTGAAACGGACGGTGTGGACCGCAGCCAGACCCTTGTAACGGTGCCTAAGCTGGCAGAGATGGAATGGAGCAATGCACAGGTGCAGCTCAACATCAAGGGCCTGAAGCATCAGTTGGTGGAGAGCCAGCAGGATCAGACCGCTGCAGTGGTGACGTATCAGTATCCGGCGGCTGGTAGCAGAGTCGCCTACGGCACAACGGTCTATCTTTATACCGATACCACCGAGGGCAGCCTGACCACTCCGCCGGATGTGAGCGGAAAAAGCCCGGATTTTGCCCGTCAGATGCTGGTGGCTGCAGGGCTGAACTGTGTGGTGGAAGGTGATGCGAGCGGTGTGGTGCAAAGCCAGAGCGTCCAGCCGGGCGATCAGGTGCAAAAGGGAACCATTGTGACCATCGTATGCGGATAAAATGAGCTTTCCGTTTTGAGCGGAACGGTCAAAACGGGGCAGAGATCGATCAGAGAGGGGACTATCGACTATGGAAAAGATCCTTGCAAGCGAACTGTTGGCTGGTCTGGCACCGGCAAATGCGATCCCGGAGGATGTTTGGGTCAGCTCTGTGACTACGGACAGCCGGGAAGTAGGCCCGGGCTGCATTTTTGTGGCTTTCCCCGGAGAGCGGTTCGATGGACACGATTTTGCAGCAAAAGCGCTGGAAGACGGTGCGGTTTATGTGGTGCTGAACCATCCTGTGGAAGGAGTCCTGCCTGAAAAGGCGATCCTGGACCCGGACAGCTACCATGCAATGATGCTGATGGGCGCAAACTATCGCAGAAAATATCAGCCTAAAATGGTGGGTGTTACCGGCAGCGTGGGCAAGACTACCACAAAGCAGATGTGTTATGCAGCGCTGAGCGGTTTTGGTGAGACCATCAAGACCGAAGGCAACCAGAACAACGAGCTGGGGATGCCCCGTACTCTGATGCGTCTGGCAGCAGATACTGAGTATGCGGTCATTGAGATGGGGATGAGCCACGCAGGAGAGATCGAGCGGCTGAGCAAGGCTGCCCGGCCGGATGTGGGCATTATCACCTGCGTCGGTGTATCCCACATCGGCAACCTTGGCAGCCAGGAAAACATTTGCAAGGCAAAGCTGGAGATCTGTGCGGGCCTGCCCGAGGGAGCACCGCTGGTGCTGAACTACGACGATCCCTACCTGCGCAAGGCGCAGCTGCCGGATCACGTGCGCCCGGTTTGGTTCAGCCTGCTGGACGAAAGCGCCGATGTCTGTGCACAGTCCATCCGGCAGGAGACGGACGGAATGAGCTTCTTGCTGGAAGACCAGGAAAACGGCTCCTTTATGGTGCACATCCCGGCTATGGGCCGTCATAATGTGGCCAATGCGCTGGCGGCTTATTGTGCGGCTACACGCCTGGGCTGCGAGCCCCGCAAGGTCATTCGGGGGCTGTCCAACTTTGAGCAGACCGGCCGCCGTCAAAAGATCGTCCGGAGCAAGGGCGTAACGGTGATCGAGGATTGTTACAATGCAAATCCGGACAGCATGAAAGCTGCGCTGGCAATGTTTAAGGAGTTCCCTTGCAAGCGGCGGTTTGCACTGCTGGGTGATATGCTGGAGCTGGGCGATATGAGCCGCAAGGCGCACGAACAGCTGGGCCGTGAAGCAGCAGAAAGCGAGTTGTACTGTCTGGTGACCTATGGCGAACAGGCTAGACGCACAGCGGTGGTGGCTGCCGCAAAGGGCCTGAAGACCCTGTATGCGGCCAATTATCGGGAAGCGGCTGATGCACTGCTGGAGCGGATGAAGCCTGGCGATGCGCTGCTTGTCAAGGCAAGCCGCGGTATGGCACTGGAAAAGGTGCTGGAACTGTTTTACGCAGAGCAAAAAGATGCGGAAGAATAAATTTGCATAAACTGGGAGAACAAAGCGTATGAGTCATTTTGCCCTTGTCGCCGCAGTGGTGCTGGGGTTTGCACTTACGGCGGCGGTCTGCCACCTGATCGTGCCCATTGGCAAGGTGCTGGAGCCGCCTCCTGCCGTCCGGCAGCCGGAGCTGCAGCCCGGCCCGGACCAGCAGGAGCCGCAGCCAAAGCCAACTGCATCCGTCTGGGGCGGGCTTTGCCTGATGCTGGGGACCCTTGCCGCAGTTGGCATTGGGTGGACAGCTGTTTGTGTGGAACAGCCGGAGCTGCTCAGCAGCGGAGGCACGATGCTGAGCCGTTTGCTCACCGGGATATTTGGGGCATTTGCCTTTGGCACCATCGGTCTGCTGGACGATCTGGCACGCATTCGCAGCCGCTCGGTCCTGGGGCTGCGCCTGGGACCAAGGCTTTTGCTGGAAGCGGCAGCCAGTACGGTCGTGCTGGCTATGCTGGCGGCAGAAAGTGCCGTGCCTATGGGAGCGGTGCTGCCCGGCGGCGGATACATCAGCTTTGGACTGTGGGCCCCCGTGCTGTGGACTGTGATCCTGGTGTCACTTGCGGAGTGCGCACGGGTGGCTGAAGATGCAGACGGTCTGGCAGGTATGGCGGCCTTTATGGCAATGCTGGGCCTGATCCTGCTGGAGACACGGTTCGGCGTATTTCCGCTGGCGGTATTGCCCGGTTCCATTGCCGGTGCGCTGGTAGCGTTGCTGGTGTGGAGTTTTCCGCCGGCAAAGCTTCGCACCGGCCGCAGCGGCAGTCTGTTTCTGGCGGGTGCCATTGGCTGCATTCCCCTCAGCATGGGGTCTGCAGAGCTTAGTCTGCCATTGGCGCTGCCGTTCTGGCTGGAAGGCGGAATGGTGTTTTTGCAGATCCTGTCGGTCCGGCTGGCGGGCAGACCGCTCTTCTCGGCTGCGCCGCTGCATCGCTGGCTGGAAAAACACGGTGTCGGCCCAACGGCTGTGCTGTTCATAATGAGTGTGTTTGGGGCGTGCGGCCTTGCATTGACCATGCGGGCAATGCGTTGGTATTGATTTTTTGAAAAAAGTGAGGGATTGCAGATGGCGACCATCCGCAAGAAAAAACGGGGACTGCTGAGCTTTATCCAGACCGACCCGGGCCCCTGGTCCCGGCTGGTGATCGAATGGCTGGCAATGCTGGCGATCATCCTTGTGATCGGGCTGGTAATGCTGTTTAGTGCCAGTTATACCACTGCCTACCTGCGTATGGGAGATAGCCTCCATTACATCAAGCAGCAGGCCTTGTGCATGGTACTGGGGCTTTGCTGTATGACGATGATCAGCTATGTGGACCACCGGTTCTACCGGAAGCTTGGGCTGGTGTTTTATCTGATCACGCTGGTGCTGCTGGGGATAACACTTCTGATGGAGCCGCTCAACGGCCATAGACGATGGATACGGCTTGACGGTTTTACATTTCAGACCTCAGAGCTTGCAAAATTTGTATTGATATTATTCTGCTCGGACATTGCAGCCAATGCGCCGCAGATCCGCCGCTTGCCAGACCGGAAGCTGGCCAAGGTAACAACAGGGGAATGGCTATACGTCCGTGTGTGGAGACAGCTCATCTGTCCTGTCCTTCCGCTGGTGCCGGTGATCGTGCTGTTGATGCTGGAAACGCATATGTCGGCGACCATTCTGATCATAGCGATCATTGGTACCATTCTGCTGCTGACCTTCAGCGGCGGCTATCTGACCTGGTTCGGAGCAGGAGTGGCGATCGTGAGCATGAGATTTATCCTGGAAAATCTTGATGCGATCCCGGTTCTGAAGGACCGGCTGGATGGCTGGACGCAGGATCTGGCAGAGATGAAGGATCAGACACGCCAGAGCCTGTATGCCATTGGCTCCGGAGGCCTGAAGGGTCTGGGCCTGGGCAACAGTGTGGAAAAGCAGCTCTGGCTGCCGGAAAGCACCAATGACTTTATCTTCAGTGTTATATGCGAAGAACTTGGTTTTATCGGTGCGACGATCATTATCATTCTGCTGGTGCTGTTTATCATAAAAGGGTTCCAGATCGCTTACCGTGCCGAGAACCTTTACTGCACCATGGTAGGCATTGGCATTGTGGCTCAGGTGGCGTGGCAGGTTTTTTGCAATATTGCTGTGGTCACTAATACACTGCCCAATACAGGCATCAGTCTGCCGTTTTTCTCGTCTGGCGGCACCAGTCTGATCCTGCTGCTGGCAGAGATGGGTGTTATGATCAACATTGGCCGCAACGGCGAGCGGGCGGCACACCAAAGGGAACGGGAGCGTGCGGAGCGTGAGGCTGCAAAGCGCGCCAGCAATACCATCGTGCTGGAGGATGCGCGCCGTGCCCGCGGACAGATGAATTGATGGAAGATGGAGGAGATAAGATGCGTGTTCTGATCGCTGCCGGCGGTACTGCCGGCCATATCAATCCTGCTCTGGCCATTGCCGGAGCGCTGAAAAAGGCAGATCCTTCTGCCGAGATCCATTTTGCCGGCCGCAAGGAAGGAATGGAGTATCGCCTGGTCACACAGGCGGGCTATCCGTTCCATCATATCGAGATCACGGGTTTCCAGCGCAGACTGTCGCTGAACAATATCAAGCGCAACCTCATTACGCTGTGGAATCTGGCCCTGTCCGGTCCCAAAGCAAAAGCCATGATGAAAGAGATCCAGCCGGATCTGGTCATTGGCTGCGGCGGCTATGTGTCCGGCCCGGTGGTGCGCTGTGCAGCCAAGATGGGGATCCACACGGCCCTGCATGAACAGAATGCTTTTCCGGGTGTGACCAATAAGCTGTTGGCACCGGATGTGGATATCGTGTTTGCGGCGGTCCCGGCGGCAGTAGAAAAACTGGGTGCGCCGGAAAAAACACAGGTGGTTGGCAACCCCGTCCGGCCGGAAGTTTTTGCCCAAAAAGCAGAGCGTGATGCGATCCGCACTGAACTGGGTGCAGGGGATCGGACTGTGATCCTGTCCTTTGGCGGCAGCCTGGGTGCGCGCCGGGTCAACGAGGTGGTTGCGGATCTGTGTGCATGGGAACAGCACGAGAATAAGCCGGTGCTGCATCTGCACGCTACCGGTCAGTATGGTGTGGAGCTGTTCCAGCAGCTGCAAAAAGAAAAAGGGTTTGCACCGGGTAAGAGCCTGGTAGTAAAAGAGTATATCAACAATATGCCGCAGCTTTTGGCAGCGGCAGACCTGGTCATCAGCCGTGCAGGTGCATTGACCCTTGCAGAGCTGGAGGCGGTGGGCCGGGCAGCTGTGCTGATCCCCAGCCCCAACGTGGCCGAGAATCATCAGTATTACAATGCACTGGAGCTGCAAAAGGCTGGTGCGGCAGTGGTGATCGAAGAAAAGGACCTGACGGGCGAAGCACTGGTCCGGACGGTATCCAAACTGCTGGAGCAGCCCGGAAAGCTGGCACAGATGGGCCAGAATGCCCGGACACTGGCTGTGGACGACAGCCTGGACCGCATTGCAAAAGCATTGCTGGAACTGGTGGGCTGAAGCATTTTGATGAGAATTGTGAGTGATCAGAAAGAAGGTGTGGCAGATGCAGAAAAACCGGAATGAACCCCGGCCATATGACCAGATGCAGGACCCTTTGCGCTGGAAGGCATCTTCCTCCACCGGAACCAAAAGCGGAGACGAGGAAAGCCCCTATGGCTTCAATGGTCGGCCGCTGTCCCGGCCTCCGGCCCGTACCGGCAACGGCCAGGTGCGGCATTCCCGCACAGATAACAGCATTCACTTTCCAGCACAGACTGGACAGCGTCCGCAGACGGTACGCTCTGCAGGACGGGGAAATACGCCGTCTCAGGCAGCCCGGCAGCCTCGCCGCCAGCAGTCTGGTACCGGTGCAAAGGGTACACGAAGTGCACAACGTACAAGGAATAGTTATAAAAAACAACGGCTGCGTCCCACCGGAAATCAGCCAGTGCGTGATCCGGTACGGAGGGAAATGCGCAAAAAACGCAAGCTGACCCGGGCAGCTGTACGCCGGCGCAGATTGCTGCGTCGGCTGGCTGCATTTTTGCTGTTGCTCTGTGTCATTGCAGTGGGTGCTTACCTCACCATGACCATGCTGTTCCGTATCCAGACGATCCAGGTGCAAACGGCAGACGGTGTCATGGTGGAGCAGGCAGGCGGCTATTCCAGCCAGAGCATCCTGCAGATGCTGGGTGTGCAGCTGGAAGAAAATATTTTCAGTTTTGAACCAGGCGAAAAAGAAGCCGTGCTGGAGCGGCAGTTCCCCCTGCTGGAGTCCATTCAGGTGGTGCGGGAATATCCTAATACAATAACTGTGCGTGTGACGGAGGCTGTCCCGGCTTATACCATGCAGGCAGCCAATGGATGGTTGGTACTTTCTGAAAAGTTTAAGATCATGTCCTGCGAGGTACAGCAGCCTGCAGGGCTGACGGTGCTGTATGGCAGCCAACCCCAGACCATGACCCCGGGCGAGGAGCTGGCTCTGGTGGAACAGGAGGCGGACGGAACACAGGACAGCAGCAAAGACTGGATGAACATCCTGCTCAGTCTGCGTCAGAGCCTGAGTCAGTATGGTCTGCTGGATCAGGTGACCCGCATTGAATTTGCAGACACGGAACAGATCGCATTTCTGTACCAGGACCGCATCAGTGTTCTGCTTGGTACGCTGAACGATCTGGATTATAAGATCGAGCGCGCGCACTATGTGCTGACAAATCAGGACGGAAAGGGCTGCGGCCCCACAGATACCGGCCGGTTGGACTTCAGCCATAGCAGTGCAGGCTCCAACCGCAGGATCTATTTCGCCCAGGGCGAACCAGATCTGCCGTCTGGTTACATAGTCCCTGCACCGGAGCCGGAACCTGTGGAGCCGGCACCTCAGACAGAAACAGAAGGAGCGTAATGCGATGAAGCTGGAACGATTGATGGAAGGTGTGCCCTTTACTTTGGTACAGGGCAGCCTGGATATCGAGATCAAGGATATCATTTATGACAGCCGCAAAGCGGCCCCGGGCAGACTGTTCGTCTGCATCGTGGGTACCCAGCGGGACAGCCACGATTTTGCCGCCGACTGTGTGGCAAAGGGAGTTCGGGTCCTGGTCATCCAGCACGACATCGACCTTTCGGGGATGACAGAGGTGACGGTGCTGAGGGTGGAAAGCAGCCGCTATGCCATGGCGCTGATGAGCGCCAACCTGTTTGGCAACCCGGCCCGCCAGATGACCGTGATCGGTGTGACCGGTACCAAGGGTAAGACCACCACCACCCACATGATCAAAAGCGTGCTGGAAGCAGCAGGCCGCAAGGTGGGTATGATCGGCACCAATGGCGTCTACTATATGGGCCGCCACAAGGAAACTGCCAACACTACCCCCGAAAGCTACGAGCTGCAAAAAACTTTCCGGGAATTTGTGGATGCTGGCTGTGACACAGCGCTGATGGAGGTGTCCAGTCAGGGCGTGATGATGGACCGCATTGCGGGTGTGCACTATAACGTGGGGGTGTTCACCAACCTCTCGCCGGATCACATCGGTCCCGGTGAGCATAAGACCTTTGAGGAATACCGCAGCTGGAAGGGCAAGCTGTTCCAGCGGTGTGATGTGGGCGTGGTGAACTGCGATGACCCCAACACCGAAGCGCTGCTGGAAGGGCACACCTGCAAGCTGGTGCGCTATGGCTGCTCTGAAACGGCAGACTACCGTGCAGGAGGCTACGAGCTGCTGCGTACCCACGATTTTCTGGGTGTGAAGTTCCATGTGTCCGGTGCAGATGAGATGGATGTGCGGGTCAATATGCCGGGCGAATTTAGCGTATACAATGCGCTGGCCTGCCTTGCAGTGGGCAAGGTGCTGGGTCTGCCGGATGCGGCGATCCACGATGGCCTTGCAAACTGTGTGGTAAAAGGCCGTGTGGAGCTGGTGCCTATCAGCAAGGATTTTACCATCCTGCTGGACTATGCCCATAACGAGGTCTCCACCGAAAGCTTGCTCACTACGCTGCGGGCGTACCAGCCAAACCGCCTTGTGGTGGTGTTTGGCTGCGGCGGCAACCGCTCCAGGCTGCGCCGCTATGGCATGGGCGAGATCTGCGCTAAGCTGGCAGATTTTTCGGTTCTGACTGAGGATAACAACCGCTTTGAAAAGGTGGAGGACATCCTTGCGGATATCCGGGTCGGGATGCAGAAGGGCAACCCCGATGCAAGGTTTGTGGAGATCCCGGACCGGCTGGATGCACTGCATTATGTGGTGGACAATGCCCAGCCCGGCGACCTGATCGCTGTTATTGGCAAAGGCCACGAAGCTTACCGTGACCGGGAGGGCGTCAAAACGCCCTTCCTGGAGCGGGAATTGCTGGAAGAATACGCAAGAGAAAAAGGTCTGAAAAAAATCTGACAAAAAGCCCCGGGCGTGCTGCTGTTAAATGCAGTATGCCCGGGGCTTTTCTTTTAGAGGATCAGAGGATGCGCACACGGATGACAGCGGGGATCGCAGACAGCTTTTCGGCCAGCTGTGTGTTTACTCCGCCGGTGGCATCCAGCATGGTGTAAGCCATATTCTTTTTGCTCTTGTTCACCATGTTCTCAATGTTCAGGCCGGCTTCGGTAGTCAGAGCGGTGATCTGGCTGATCATGCCGGGCTCGTTTTTATGGATGATGCAGATGCGCTTGCCGCCGGCACGGGGCTGGTGGACTTCCGGCATATTGACCGAATGGGTGATGTTGCCGTTTTTCAGGTAATCACTGATCTCCTGAGCTGCCATCACGGCACAGTTGTCCTCTGCTTCCGGAGTGGAGGCGCCCAGATGCGGAGTGCAGACCACGCCGGGCTTGCCCAGCAGTGCTTCCGAGGGGAAATCGGTCATGTAGCCGGATACTTTTCCGGTTTCCATGGCATCCAGCAGAGCATCGGTGTTCACAAGCTCACCACGGGCATAGTTCAGGATCTTTACACCGTCCTTGCACAGGGCAAGGGTCTGGGCATTGATGGTGTCTTTGGTGGTGGGCAGGTACGGTACATGGATGGTCAGGTAGTCGCACAGCGGCAGCATATCGTTCAGGTTGACACAGTGGTGGACCTGGCTGCTCAGATTCCATGCGGCATCAATGGAGATATAGGGATCGTAGCCGTAGACCTCCATGCCCAGCTCAATGGCACAGTTGGCAACGCGGGAACCGATGGCGCCCAGACCAATGACACCAAGGGTCTTGCCCTTGATCTCGTTGCCTACAAACTGCTTTTTGCCCTTTTCCACCGTCTTTGCCATAGCGGGGTCGCCGGCAAGCTGCTGGCACCACTGGGCAGCGGCGGCAACGTTGCGGCTGCCAGCGATCAACATTCCGATGACCAGTTCGGCTACGGCATTTGCATTGGCGCCGGGGGTGTTGAACACCACGATGCCCTGCTCGCTGCAGCGATCCAGCGGGATGTTGTTGACACCTGCACCTGCACGGGCAATGG
>CAYXQN010000032.1:0-18368 GCA_964466825.1 uncultured Faecalibacterium sp.
GCCTGGACCATCCGCAAGGGCACCAAGGCTCCGCAGGCAGCCGGCAAGATCCACAGCGACTTTGAGCGCGGCTTTATCCGCGCCAGCGTCATCGGCTACGGTGACCTGGAGACCCACAACTTTGACTACTCCGCCGTTAAGGCAAAGGGCCTGCAGCGCACTGAGGGCAAGGAGTATGTGGTCAAGGACGGCGACATCATCGAGTTCCTGTTTAACGTATAAGGAGTTTTTATGATTTTTGGTATTATGGGCGCCATGCCCGATGAAGTCGATCAGCTGTGTGCAAAGCTGGAAAATGTCACGGTAGAGCCCTACGGCGGCGTGGAGTACCACAAAGGCACTCTGGCTGGCAAGCAGGTCGTCGTATGCTGTGCAGGCATGGGTAAGGCAAATGCCGCTGCCACCACCCAGGTCCTGATCACCAAGTTTGGTGCAGAGAAGATCATCTTCTCCGGTATTGCCGGCAACATGACCAGCAAGATCGGCATTGGCGATGTGGTCATTGGCAAGACCGTTCTGTACCACGATGCACAGCTGGATATGATCTGCCAGAACCCTCCCTTCCTGAAGGAGTATACCGGCGATGCCGAGCTGATCGCCGCTGCCGAAGCCGCCTGCACCAAGGCAGGGGTCAAGGCTCTGGTGGGCAAGATCGCTACCGGCGACCTGTTTGTGGGCGACAGCGCCATGAAGGCCGAGATCGAGGCTAAGTGCGCTCCCGACTGCGTGGAGATGGAAGGCGCTGCGGTGAGTCAGATCGCCGCCAAAAACGGCGTGCCCTGCGTGATCCTGCGCGCCATGAGCGACAATGCCGATGAGGCCGGCCACGAAGTGCTGGTGGTCAAGAAGTTCAGCATCAGCGAGTATGTTGCTACTGCCACCCAGATCGTTTTCACGATGGTAGAAGCGCTGTAAAAAGCATCAAAACCGCCTTCGCTTTTCAGCGAAGGCGGTTTTTTGTTATAAAAATCGCTCCAGCTTGATCCGGTTGTCTTCCTCAAATTCCAACAGGCGCTGGGCAAGGCGCTTGGAGCCGGGCGCCGCATTCGGATAATCCTTTTGCGCCTTGATGCAGTCCACCACACCCATGCCGCTGCCCTGAGTGAGCATCTCCGCCAGGTTGCGGGTGGATTTATCTGCCAGGGTCTTCATGCTGATGCCCATTTTGGTATTAAGCTTTGCCATGGTGCTCTGGCCCTGTGCGGTACCGCCGCAGGCTTCGATGGCGGTATGTGCCTCCTGATTGAGCTGTTGGTAAACATTGCGCTGGCGCAGCAGCTCTGCCTTGAACTGCGTATCCTGCGTCATCGGCACGATCTGTTCCAGTGTATTCTTGCCCATCTCCGTATTCTGGACCACCGCTTCCAGCAGATTGAGGTTATCGTTTTTCTGGTTTTCCATACAAATGCCCCCTTTTGCGCTAGTATGCGCAAAAAAAGCCGCCTTATTCCCGCCTGCAGGAAGTTGCCCGCATCCCTTGCCCCGCCCTTGGAACAGGAGTATAATAGATGCAATGATCGTTGCACACAGCAAAAAGGAGATTGCAGTATGAACAAACCAGTTCTGGTGGTCATGGCAGCCGGTATGGGCAGCCGCTACGGCGGTATGAAGCAGATCGACCCGGTGGGGCCGAACGGACAGGTGATCGCAGACTATTCGCTCTACGATGCACACCGTGCCGGCTTTGACACCGTTATTTTTGTCATCAAACAGGAGATGGAGCAAACCTTCCGCGAAGCTCTGGGAGACCGGGTAGCGCAGTGCATGGAAGTCAAATATGCATACCAGAAGCTGGAGAATCTTCCCGAAGGCTTTGCTGTACCCGAAGGCCGAGTCAAACCCTGGGGCACCTGCCACGCAGTGCTGGCCGCCAAGGACCTGATCGACGGACCATTTGCCGTGATCAATGCCGACGACTACTATGGGCCGGAGGCGTTCCGCACCATGTATGAGTATCTGTCCACCCACACCGACGGCGAACTTTACGATTACTGCATGGTGAGCTATCTGCTGCAGAACACCGTGTCGGAAAACGGCAGTGTTGCCCGCGGCATCTGCGTTAAAAATCCGGATGATTCCCTGCAGAGTGTGACCGAGCGCACCCGCATCGAGACCTATGAGGACGGCATCCACTACACCGAGGACGGAGGCGAAAGCTGGACCGATCTGCCCGGCGATACCTCTGTGAGCATGAATCTTTGGGGATTTGGCAAGAGCTTTTTGATCGAAGCCGAAAACCGCTTTGCAGACTGGCTGACCTGCAATCTGCCCCAGAACCCATTGAAGTGCGAATATTTCCTGCCGTTGGTGGTGACCGAGCTGATCGAAGAAAACAAAGCCCGCATCCATGTGCTGCGCAGTACCGACAAATGGTACGGCGTGACCTACCGGGAAGACAAACCCCTGGTGCAGGCTGCCATTGCCCATAAGACTGAGACCGGCGAGTATCCTGCTATGCTGTGGCAGTAAATACCGCTTTGCGCTAAACACAAAAACATAAAAATGCATCCATTGTCTTTTCTGGCTGTTTCGCACCAGAAACCTGACAATGGATGCATTTTTTATTCCGATATTTTTATTTTGCGCTGCCCTGTGGTGCGGTAAGGTCTGCGTCCTCATCCGCAAAGATCCACAATGTTTCGTGGATATGGGCACCACTGCTGGAGTACGGTGTGACCTTGATGCAGAAATGCGCACCGTCCATTTTGCGGTAGCGATGCTCCACGATCTCTCCCCGCAGCACTTTGCTGCGGATATGTTCGTAGTCCAGCAAAGCAGCCTCAAAGCCTTCGCGGTCCTCCGGGACCACAAGAGCCTCCTTATACGCCATCATCAGCGCACGAAAAGAACCGCCGGAATGGGCATAAAGCGGCTGCACATATTCCGCCTCGATGATGGGCCGGAGTGCATCCTGCTGCAGGTCCACCGCATAAACAGTCTTATACTTTGGTGCAAGCACGTGCAGGAAGTATTCTGCATCCTGCTTCTGTACCAGCATCTTTTCCAGCTTTTCGTTCAGGCCACGGAGCTGATGGACACTGCCATTGCGGGCGTAGTACGCCTGCTTATCCTGCTGCATTGCCAGCTCGGCCTTGCTCACTGCTTCGTCGACCCTGGTCAGATCTTCCGTATGCTGGATCCCGACTGCAAGGGTGATATCCTTTTCCTTCAAAAAGCTGCGCATCCGGTCGACCGAAGTCCATACATCGTAAGGCAGCGTATTGGGGGTCAGGATCAGGAACTCGTCGCCGCCGATCCGGTAGATCTTGCTGCCCACAAAGAACTTGCGCGCTGCATTTGCAATAGAGCAAAGCATTTTATCGCCAATGCGGTGGCCCAGATGTGCGTTGATCTCGTGCAGGTCCGCAACATCCAGATAGGTACAGACCATCGACTCCATCTCAGAGTGCGCCATGTTCTCCAGATCGTCCTCATAGCGGCTGCGGTTGAACAGACCTGTGAGCGGGTCGTGGCTGTAGGAGAAGTCCAATTCTTCCACCAGCTGGTCGGATTGCGGGTCCTCCCGCAGGAAGATGACCGCCCAGGGCTCCTGTGCACAGCAGCCACGGCAGGGCGTGATCTCCAGCGTGACCCAGATGAACTGCCCGGCCAGCTTGCGCCGGATACGGCAGAATACCGGAACCAGTGAATGGAACAAGGACGAACGCAGATACTCCATCTCGGTTTGAGTCAGGAACAGCTCCACATCCTCCGGATGGATATAGCCTTCGTCAGCAATATGCTGGCGGTAGCTGATAAACTCGATCTCGTTGTCGGTATCGTATGCTGTGACCAAACGGGAATCCTGCTTGATCAGCCGGAAGGTGCTCGAAGAAAGATTCAGCAGACCGATCATGAGTGCATTATCCGTCAGGATCTGGTAGGCCTGCAGCGCATGAGCGCCATTCTCGTCCGAAAATTCGTTGGCACTGATGCGGCGGTCCCGGCAGATCAGGTCACGATTCAGGTCCCAGTAATCTGCATTGTCGGGCTTTGCCAGCAATGCCTCGGCCTTATCCACCGACATCGGCCGGAAAAAGTAATAGCCCTGGGTATACAGGCAGTCTGCTGCCTGCAGCATAGATACCTGCTCCGGTGTCTCGACGCCCTCTGCAATGATCGGCAGGTTGAGCCGATGCGCCATGTTGACCACCGACTCCATGATCTGTACACCCTTGCTGCGGTTCTTCTCGTTCAGGTCGATCAGCTTCATATCCAGCTTGATCGCATCCACATTGGTGTCCTTGAGCATACTCAGGGAAGAATAGCCGCTGCCAAAGTCATCCATCATGACCGTAAAGCCCTTGCGGTGCAGGCCCTGGATGGTATTTTCCACAATGGCGGCGTTTTCTGCCACCATCGTCTCGGTGATCTCTGCCATGATCAGCTTAGGTTCCAGCTGATACTTTTCAACCAGATCTGACAAGATCCGGGGAACGTCCAGCGTCTGGATATCCACGACCGAGATATTGACCGAAACAGGTACCAGGTTGGAACCCGTCTCCTGCCACTTTTTCAGAGTCTGGCAGACAGATTCCCAGATATACTGATCCAGTTCGGTGATCATACCAGTGCTTTCCAGCAGAGGCATGAATTCTGCCGGCGAAAGGCAGCCCCGTGTGGGGTGGTTCCAGCGGACCAGCGCTTCCATACCAATGATCGCACGGGTGACGCTGTTGCACTTGGGCTGCAAAAAGAAACAGAACTCGTGATTGGCAAGGCCGCGCTCCAGCTCGCTGAGCAAGGTCTGCTGCTCCTTGAGCTGCGTAAGCATCGACGGCTCAAAACGATGAAGGTTGCTGCCGACCGGGCCGGAGGAACTGAGTGCGATCTGCGCATAACTGCACAGGGTCTGCAGGTCATTTTCCGGATAATCCTGCACCGGGCAGATGCCACAGGACAGGAAGAAGTTTACGCTCTGCTCCCCGGGGTTGACACACGCCTGCAGAGTACTGACCAGAATGGATTGTTCTGCCTTATCGTCCGGAAAGCAGATAAAGAAGTCATCGTTGCCCCAGTAGCCTACCGGGCAGCCCGTTTGATGACTATAGTCCAGCAGGCGCTCAGCAATGGAAGCCAGCAGCGCATCGCCCTGCTGGCTGCTGTACAATTCATTATAGAGCTTAAAATGCTCAATGTCGATTGCAGCAATGCACCAGTTTTCGTCCGGGCGCTGATCTAGAAACTCCTGGACCTGCTGCAGGAACGCATCTTTTTGTGCGATCTGCTTGAGGCAGACGGCGGTGTCGGCGGCCGGAACACCGCTCCCGCTAAAAACTTTTTGCTCCTGTGACATGATGGATCCTCACTGTTGGTCTCTTAAAAGTGGATCGCATAACGTGGATAAAATGTGGCGATCATATCGTATTTCCAGTATATCACGAAAGAAGTCGATTGAGAATAGTGTTTTGAGAATTTATTACAAAAAACTCCCTAAATTGTAACAAATATGCAACAAAATACCCGCATCCTCGCAATTCCATACGACCGCCGGAATGGGTTTTATGGATGCAAAGGATGCGTGTTTTTTGCTCAGCGTTCGCTGTCGTCCTTGCGCCACAGGCGCTTGCGCAGTACAGCGAGCGAGGTCTTTTTACGGCCATGACGCAGCCGGGGGAAAGCGCGCAGCATACGGCGCTGACCCACAATGCGAGGCATTTTCATGATGCGCTTATACAGCTCATCCGACCGTTGCTGCAGTTCATCCGCCAGCTGTTCCAGGCGCAGCAGCTCTGCAGCACGCTCGGCGGTACCCTTGGCGGCCAGCTTTGCCGCATTGGCTGCTTCCGAAGCGGTCAGGCGGCTGTTTTCCGAAGCGCGCCGGGCAGCCTCGCGTGCTTCGTCTGCCTTAGCACGCATGGCCGCAAGCGCTTCCTTGGGCGAAAGATTATCCGGTGTAGCCTCCCGCAGCTCTGCCGCCGCCAGTTTGAACTGCAGACGGCTCTCGTCCAGCTTCTGGTCCGTATTCAGCGCTGTAATGGCCAGGATGTCGCTCATGGCATCGCTGACCTCGTGGATACTATCGGCCAGCTGCTCCATTGTTTCCAGCGTATCTGCCAGACCAGCAGCCGAAACTGCGGTCGCCACAACGTCCACCGCATAGATCATATACAAAAAGACCATGATGATCAGCCCCACAAGGCCTGGAACGATCTCCACCAGCGCTGCAATGGTGGGATGGACGATCTTCATCATCACAAGAGTGCCTACACCCCACATCAGGCTGAACTGCAGGCAGATATATCCGCCAATATTGAACGGACGCTCACTGTAGTCCCACCAACGGGTGTGATAAAGCTTTTCCAGTGCCCAGCCGCCCACCAGTTCCAGAGCGCTTGGCAGGATCACGCCGCCGATATAAAGCAGGATATTACTGTGTTCCAGCGGTGTTAAAAGCAACAGCACCAGGATCATACCAAAACCGTAGATAGGGCAGACCGGGCCGTTCAAAAAACCACGGTTGATGATATTGCCGGTGGTGACCGCCGCATAGATGACTTCCAGGCACCAGCCCAGACAGGAGTAGATCAGAAAGTAAGCAAGGATATGATACAGTGACAAGCCGCCGATCATCGTGTCCAAAAAGAAAGACGTAGATAAACACCTCAATTCTGTTTTTTCACAATGGAATACTCATCTCCCGGCTCAAAGAAGGGGCAGGCCGCAGTGGAACCGGACAGATAGCGTGCCATCTCGTCCTCGTCCAGCTGCCCGCTCTGGGCACAGTAGTAGCTGCCGTATTCATCACAGAGATTGTTCAGGCAGACTTCACACGGATCAGACATTTGCTTCGCCTGCTTCCTCGGCAGCCTTTGCAGCTTCAGCCTCCGCAGCCATCCGCTTGAGGATCTTGGGCTCGATCCAGGTCACACTGTCATTGCCGGGCTTCTTGCGGGCGATCAGTGCCTTGATATTGATGCCCATCTCGGTAAACATTCCCTCATGCTCGGTGCGGATGTTCCACTCCGGCTCATTTTCGTGCAGGTCGTAGGTCATCCACTCGATCTCGTAGCCGGATGCCGGGAAGTACTCCAGGCTGTCCCGGAACAGATCGTCGTCGTCAGTCTTAAAGTAGATCTCGCCGCCGTCCTTGAGGAACTCACGGTAATTGATGAGCTGACGGGGATAGGTCAGACGATGCTTGTGAGAAGACCCGTTCTTGCTCCAGGGATTGCAGAAATTGATGTAGATGCGGCTGACCGTATCCTCGGCACAGATCACACCCTTGATACGCTCGATGTCGGTGCTCATGATCTTGACATTATCGATGGGGCGGCCTGCTTCGGCATAAGCGGCTTCGATCTTGCGCTTGGCAAGGATCAGGACCTTATCCGTGATATCGATGCCCAGATAGTTGTTCTCCGGGTGAGCAGATGCCAGCTGGGAGATAAAGCCGCCTTTGCCGCAGCCCAGCTCCAGCATAAAGGGCTGTTCCGGGCGTGCATACTGGCCATGCCATTTACCGCCCCAGATCAGCGGCTCGTGAACATGGAAATCAGCTGCCATCAATTCGTCGTGGGCATAAGGCTTAAAACGCATTCTCATAGTAAGTTATTCTCCTTGTCGTTCAATAAAAACATAAATTACGGAAACTCATCTTGCTTTCAAAAAATCTTCCACCTGCTGCGGGGTGGCAGCGCAGCTGCCCTGGCAGATGCCGGGCTTGCCGCCTCCTCTGCCGTTCAATGCAGTGTTGAGCGCTTTGGTCAGAGGACGGACATCCCCGCCGCTCTGGGCAATGCAGTAACCGGTCCCCTTTTCGTTCTCGGTCAAAGCCACGCACAATCCAGTGGTAGCCTCGCTCAGGCGCACCGCCAACCTGTGCAGACCGTCCGGGTCCAGACCCGGCAGGAAGCGGATCACATCCTCATGCGGTGCGACCGCCGCAGCCAGCGTATCAAACAACTGGCTGCACAGACCAAGGTGGTTGAATTTGAGAGCCGTATACTCATCGTAGATCCGATGCACTGCCACTGCCGTCTGATCCGCTTTGGCGGAAAGCAGTGCTCCGATGTCTGCCTGCCGCGCCCGCATAGCCTGTGCCGCCAACAGTGCACGCTGACCGCATACCACACTCAGCCGCACACCGCCCTTGTAGTTTTCGGCTGCAAGGATCTTGATCTGCCCCACCTGACCGGAAAATGCCGTGTGGGTACCGCAGCAGGCACACACATCCGCACCGGGGATCTCCACGATGCGCACCTGCCCGCTGATCTCTTTTTTGCTGCGGTAGGTGAGCTGTGCCAGTTCATCCGGGGTCGGATAGCTGATGACGACCGGTACATTCTGCCAGACGATCCGGTTTGCCGCAAGTTCGGCCTGCCGGAGCTGCTCAGCGGTAAGGGGGATGCTGGTGTCCATACGGACTGCCTCCGCCCCAATGTGGAACCCCACATTCTCTGCGCCATACAATTGATGCAAAATACCAGAGAGAATATGCTCGCCGGTATGCTGCTGCATTTTATCAAAACGCCATTCCCAGTCAATGCACGCCGTCACCCTGGCTCCCTGCGCAAGGGTGGTCGGCAGGGTGTCAACACTGTGCCAGATCACACCCTCGCTTTCATGGACATCGGTAACGGTCAGCATGGTACCGTCCGCAAGGGTCAGTGTACCCCGGTCTGCGGGCTGACCGCCGCCTTCCGGATAAAACACGGTGCCGTCCAGTGCAATGCGGCCGCCCGCCTTATCCTGCTGAACGGCAAGGACAAGGCCGGTACATTCAGTACGGAAGGCATCGTTCTCGTAATATTTTTCGGTGCGCTGCATCGTATATGCCCTTTCTGTATGCAGTGATATCCGCACCCGTTCTGCAGTCATCGTCCCGGTGTTTGCGGGAACACCTGCTGCATCCGGTGCAGTGGGACTGTTTGCCGGAACCGCCGCCAAAACTTGCCCTTAAAATTAAGTATACCACGATTTTTGCCTGTGGAAAATAGTTTGTAGTTATGTTATGATAAGAATTAACAATTGCCCCCTAAAAATAATGAGGAGAAGGTGCGTTCATGCGTGAAAGTGGTATTTTGATGCCGGTGTCCAGCCTGCCCGGCCCTTATGGGATCGGCTGCTTTGGCAAGTCGGCATTTGAGTTCGTGGATTTTCTTGCAGCGGCTGGTCAGAAGATCTGGCAGCTGCTGCCTCTTAGCCCTACCGGCTACGGCGACAGCCCGTATCAGAGCTGCTCGGCATTTGCGGGCAACCCCTATTTTGTGGATCTGGAGACCCTGAAAAAGGAAGGTCTGCTCACCGCCGCACAGCTCAAGGCAGAACCCTGGGGCGATAATGCTCTGGAGGTGGATTACGGTGCTCTGTATGTCAGCCGTTACAAACTGCTACGTACCGCCTATGCCGCATGGCTGAAAAAATGCGAGGGCGTAAACGGCTGCGAACATTATTTCCCGGACGATTATTATGCCTTTACCCTGGCCAACGAAGCCTGGCTGGAGGATTATGCTCTGTACATGGCGATCAAGACCGCCAACGAAATGAAGAACTGGGTGGAATGGGAGCGTCCCTACCGTATGCGTGAGCCGCAGGCGCTGGCACAGTTTGCCGCCGAAAACGCTGAGGAGATCGGCTTCTGGAAGTTTGTCCAGTACAAGTTTGCCACCCAGTGGCAGGCCGTCAAGCAGTATGCCAACGAAAAGGGCGTTAAGATCCTGGGCGACATCCCCATCTATGTTTCGGCCGACTCGGTGGACGCCTGGGTAGGCGGCGAACTGTTTGAGCTGGATGGTGAGGGACGCTTTGCCCGTGTGGCCGGCTGCCCGCCGGACTACTTCTCGGCAGACGGTCAGCTGTGGGGCAACCCGCTGTACGACTGGCAGTATCACAAGCGCACCGGCTACGCCTGGTGGATCCGCCGGGTACGCCATGCACTGGGCATTTATGACCTGCTGCGCATCGACCATTTCCGTGGCTTTGATACCTATTGGGCCATCCCGGCCGAAAGCCCCACTGCCAAGACCGGAAAATGGGAAAACGGCCCCGGCATGGATCTGTTCCGTGCGCTGGAGGCAGCGCTGGGCAAACTGCCCATCATTGCCGAAGACCTGGGCGAGCTTTTCCCCAGTGTACGTCAGCTGCTGGCAGACAGCACCTTCCCGGGTATGAAGGTGCTGCAGTTTGGTTTTGGCGGCGGCGACAACGAATATCTGCCCCACAACCATATCAAGAACTGTGTGGTCTACCCCGGCACCCACGATAACACCACTCTGGCTGATTGGTGGGAGAACAGCGCATCGGCCGCTGAAAAGACCAATGCCGCAGCTTATCTGCACCTGACAAGCTGCAAGCCCACCGCAAAAGAAGTGGCAGCCGTTACGACCGACGATGCGCGCATTGCAATGCTGCGTGCAGCGCTGGGCTCGGTAGCCGACACGGCCATTATCCCCATGTACGACTGGCTTGGCCTGGGCGCTGAAGCACATCTGAACACCCCCGGCAAAATGGGTGGAAACTGGGCATGGCGCGCAGCCGCTGGCTTTGATAAGGCCGCTCTGGCCAAGATCATCCGGGCAGAGTGCGAAGTGACCTGCCGTGCATAAGCCCGCCTGAGGACTTGCGTTTTAAGCAAATCGTCAAGATTGATGGTTCTTTAACAAAAAATTGTGCGATTTGCTGGAAAATCCTGCGGCGCAGTGGTATAATACCACTGTGTTTTTTCCGGTAGTACCGGAAACGAGCAATGGATGCGCCGAGGGAGAAACGACGCAAGATGATGACGGGGAAAATAAGATGAAAAATGAATGGACTGAGCAAGACCTAAAAAGTTTTGCGCAAACCGCACAGGCTGTATTTGAATCGGTCGAGCTGACTGAGCTGCAGCCGGACGCTTCGTGGCAGGACGAAGGGATGCAGGTAGACTACGAGCTGCGCAACGGCCGGGTGGACTGCATCCTGCGCCGGACCTTGACAGCAGACGGGAAAACCTGGCTGTTGACGTATCCGCACCTTTGGCAGGCAATGTGCTGCCGGAGGAACGGATGACCGCCCGGGAACGGGAGCTTTGCCGGGAAAACCTGACCCATGATTTCCTTTCCGGTGTGTTCAACCGCCGGTATCTGGAAACGGTAGTTGCCCCTGAACTGGAGCGATGGGCACAGTCCGGCCGCAGTGCCGCAGTGGCTCTGGTGCAGCTGAACGACAGTGCCCGGATGCTGGAACAATACGGCCAGCAGGCCATGGATCAATTGATCTGCTTTGTGGCCAACCAGTGGAAAAAGCACTTTGACCAACCGGCCGAGCAGGTGGTCTGCCGCATGGCTGACACTGTATTAGCGATCAGCTGTGCAGATATGACCGCTACTCAGCTGCAGATGCAGATGCAGCAGCTCTATGACCAGATGCCGCATGAGTGCATCGTTACCACCGACATGATGCAGCGGGTACCTTATACCCTGCGCATCGTCACTGCCGGCCTGGACGAATCCGGCTGTACCAACTGGCAGACCCTGCACACCTTATGCGCCGAACGCCTGCGTACACAGGACATTGCAGAATAATTTTACGCCCCCTCTTACGAGGGGGCGTTTTTTGTTGTTCCCTCTCTCCAAAAAGCAAGCGAAAATTGCAAAGATTGTAAATTAAATGTTGTCGAACTATTGAGTTTTGCAGGAAATTATTGTATACTAAAGCCATCCTTCTGCCGAAAAGTCCTTCCAAAAGGCTCTACCGGGCAGAAAAACACAGCTTTTACCTTGTATTGTATATCTGCAGACGCAAAGGAGAACTACTTATGAACGAAACTGTCAGCAAGCGTTTCTTGCTTTACTTCCGCCTGATGCTGCTGGTGTGGATCCTGATCGCCAACGCCATCATCCATGTGACCGGGATGGAGTACAGCTGGCTGATCTTTTTGAGCAACATCATGCTCTTTACGATGGAGGGCGACATGAAGGACCGCCTGATCAGCGTTGAGCTGGGCGGTCTGGTCGGCCTGATCCTTACGGTGGTCGCTCTGCTGTCCATCACTGCCCTCAGCCCCATTCTGGGCGAGTTCTGGGGCTTTATGATCCCGCTTGCCGTGGTTCTGTTTGTTCTGATCATCCTGCATCCTTACGCTCCCAAGGTGCTGAACAACGTCGGCTTTGCTTATCTGACCGTTGCCTGCATCGATGCAAACGCTTTTGCAGACCATTTGGTACAGTTCTTTGTCACCTTCATTGTCGGCTCGCTGCTGTTCAATGTTGGCTGCGTACTGCTGATGAAGCCTGCCAAGGCGCTGGCTCTCAAGAGCGTTGAAAAACAAGCCAATTGACCTTCCTCTTTTTCAAACAGCAAAGGACCCGTACTCTGGCCTTCAGCCGGGGTACGGGTCCTTTGTTTTTGTGCAAAAAGGGGACGCTGCCTCTGGCAGCGCCCCCTTTTGATGCATTTTTGATTTTACAGGCTGCGGTTCTTGATCTCGTCCAGGACCTTTGCCACAAACTCATCCACTTCCATCGTAGTGGTCTCGCCCTTGCGGTCACGGACAGAAACGTTGCCAGCTTCGGCTTCCTTTGCGCCCAGCACCAGCATATAAGGCACACGGTCCACCTGCTGTGCAGCACGGATCTTGTAGCCGATCTTCTGGTTGTCGTCGTCCAGAACGACACGCACACCGGCATCTGCCAGCTTCTCAGCCACGCCCTCAGCGTACTCCAGGGTCTTTTCAGACACCGGCAGGACCTTGACCTGCATGGGAGCCAGCCACAGGGGGAACTTGCCCTTGGTCTCCTCGATCATATAAGCCATGAAGCGGTCCAGAGAACCCAGGATCGCACGGTGCAGCACGACAGGAGTCTTTTCAGAGCCATCCTTGTCCACATAGGTCAGGTGGAACTTTGCAGGCAGGCAGAAGTCCAGCTGGCAGGTAGACAGGGTGTACTCTGCGCCGACAGCAGGCTTGACGTTGACATCCAGCTTAGGACCGTAGAAGGCGGCCTCGCCGATCTCCTCGGTGAAGTTGATGCCCAGATCGGTCAGGACCTCACGCAGAGCCTGCTCTGCATGGTTCCACATCTCATCATCGTCGTGGTACTTCTTCTTATCGGCGGGGTCGCGCAGGCTCAGCACGCAACGGTAATCAGTGATGTTGAAGTCCTTGTAGACCTCGAAGATCAGGTTGCAGACATCTGCGACCTCGGTCTTGATCTGCTCCGGAGTGACGAACAGGTGTGCGTCATTCTGGCAGAAGTGACGGCCGCGCTCAATGCCCTTCAGGGTGCCGGAGGACTCATAACGGAAGTCGTGTGCGATCTCGCCCACACGCATGGGCAGGTCACGATAAGAGTGCGGACGGTTTGCGTAGATCATCATGTGGTGGGGGCAGTTCATGGGGCGCAGAACGTATGCCTCGCCCTCCATCTCCATGGCGGGGAACATATTCTCACGGTAGTGATCCCAGTGGCCGGAGGTCTTGTACAGATCCACGGTGCCCACGCAGGGGGTCATAACGTGCAGATAACCGCGCTTACGCTCTTTTTCCTTGATATAGTTCTCCAGCTCCTGCCAGATGGTGTAGCCGTTGGGCAGGAACATGGGCAGGCCGCGGCCGATCAGGTCGTCGGTCATGAACAGGCTCATCTCCTTGCCGATCTTGCGGTGATCGCGCTCACGAGCCTCCTGCTGCTCCTTTTCCCATGCGTCCAGCTCGTCCTGATTGCGGAAGGCAACGCCATTGATGCGGGTCAGCATCTTGTTCTCTTTGTCGTTCTTCCAGTATGCGCCGGACTGCTGGGTGATCTTGAAGGCCTTGAGTGCCTTGGTGTAGGTCAGGTGGGGTCCGATGCACATATCGACGTAGTCGCCCTGCTGGAAGAAGCTGAACTCGGTCTCGTCTGCCAGATCTGCCATGTGCTCGATCTTATAGTTCTCGCAGCGCTCCTCCATCAGCTTGACTGCCTCAGCACGGGGCAGGATAAAGGGCTTGATGGGCAGATTTTCCTTGATGATCTTGCGCATCTCTTTTTCGATGTTGGCCAGGTCCTCATCGCTGAGCTTGGTATCGCCCAGATCGACATCGTAGTAGAAGCCGTTCTCGGTAGCGGGGCCAAATGCAAAATCAGCATGGGGGTACAGGCGCTTGATAGCCTGCGCCATAATGTGGGCTGCGGTGTGACGGATAACGTGCAGCTCCTGGTCCTGAGCGCACTCGGCAACGGTGCCGTCCTTGTAGATGATCTTCATCGATCCATCCTCCTTTTGATAAGTATACACGAAAAAAGGCGCTCCATCCCGCAAACTTAACGGGATGAAGCGCCTGATAGTTCAGAAACGTTCCACGGTTCCACCCGAATTGCGTGCAAAACACGCCACTCGCTGTGCTGTAACGGGCGCACCCGGCAGAGGTTCTCCTCTGCGCTCTGCGGTGGTAGATCCTTCTTATCCGTCAGGCCGCTTGCAGCACACCAAAAGGCGGCAGCCCTCTCTGGAACGCAGGGAAGAAGCATCGGTTTGTCCGCATCATCGCTTTGAACAGGATGAAACTGTTTTGATTTTAGCACGCCTGGCTCAAAAATGCAAGAGCAAATGCTCAGGCCTGCACCTCATTTTCCGTTTCATCGTCCTTTTCTTCGGCATTCTCCCGGTCAGCAAGGCGCTTAGCACGCTTTTCCGCACGGGAGGCCGCACGGTTCGCCTCTGCTTTTTCCGCACGAGCGGTACGCATCTCTGCATGGAGCAGCAGGCTCATCAGTGCACGCAGACCAAATGTAGCTGCCAGCAGCAGCACCGAGGACAGCGTGGGCAGCATCACCGTTTTTGCGACTTCGGCCGCCATCAGGAACTCCAGCGCAGTGGTCAGACCGCTGCTCATCTCATGATGGAAGTCGTGGTCATCGTGGAACAGCATTGCACTGAAATAATGATAAGTAGCCCGTGCAAGGCTCAGCACAATGATCAGCAGGCCAATGATCTCGGCCACTGCAGCGATAAAAGGTACCGCCAGCTCCAGAAAAACCTCCAGCCCGTGGAGGATCGACTCGCAGATATGATATACCATCTTTTCTATTTCTTCCTTTACCCTTTTCTTATCCTTGACCCGCAGTATTCCGCTTACAGCAGAGTCTTAATGTAAGAAGCCAGTTCCTCATCCTTGCAGGAGGCAAAGAACAGCTCGCTGAACTTTTCGCCCGCAACGGCGCCCTTGAGCAGCTCCTGATCGATGCTCTGCAGGCACTCGATCAGCGGCTTGAAGGTAGCAGCACGCACGCCGTCCAGGATCTTCTTGTTGCGCTGCTCCGGCACGACACGCTCCTTGGGGTAGCCCTGACCGTGGCCAAAGCCAAACAGCTTCTCGAAGCAGTACTCCAGGTTCAGTTCGCCGCCCCAGCCAAAGCCCTTGGCAAAAGGCATTGCAACCGCATTGCCGTCGTTGACATGAGCAAAGGTATAAGCATCCACCGGGTCCTCAACGTGGCCGCAGATCACGCCGGGGAAGCTGTTCAGTGCCAGCATTGCACCTTCGCCGGTACCGCAGCCGGTCACAACGTAATCCGCTGCGCCGCTGTTCAGCAGGATAGCAGCCAGAATACCGCACTGCACATAGGTGAGCTGTGCAGCGTCGTCCGCAGCATACATACCGTAGTTGACCACTTCATGGCCCATCGGCTCGACGACCTTCTTCAGGGCGGCTTCGATGATGCCGTTCTTAGCAGCCTGGCTGTTTTCGTTGATGAGTGCGATCTTCATAAGATAATCTCCTTTTCAATTTCTACTGCACTGAGCAGATAGTTTATACAAAGTCTTCCCGCATAGGAGTGAAGAAGTCCAGCATGACGCCGCCTTCCAGACAGACACAGCCATGCACCACACCGTCCTGCTTGAGCAGGGTGTCACCAGGGCCGACCTCCCGGGTCTCCTCACCAATGGTAAAACGGTAACGGCCGGACACGATGTAAGTGATCTGGGTGTGAGGATGCGAGTGCAGTGCACCCACGCCGCCGGTCTCAAAGGTGTTTTCTACGCACATCGCATCTTTACTGTACGCAAGCACACGGCGTTGCACACCCTGACCGCAGACTTCCGGCTCGATCTCTGCATGGGGGACCCATGCCGCATCTTTATGCTGTTTATCCATCATAGCTATTATAATCCTTTCTGTACAAAAATGCAAAAAATGCGGCAGCAGGCAGGACGATGTACGCCCGACCTGCCGCCGCACAATACGCCGCAGTACTTTTGGGTGCTTACTTGGGCTGCTTGCCGATGTAAGCGTGGATACCACCGTCAACGTACAGGATCAGACCGTTGACAAAGTCCGAAGCCTCGGATGCCAGGAAGACAGCCGGTCCGCCCAGATCATCAGACTCGCCCCAACGGCCAGCAGGGGTCTTGGAGACGATGAACTGATCAAAGGGATGACGGCTGCCATCCGCCTGACGCTCGCGCAGGGGAGCAGTCTGAGGAGTAGCGATATAGCCAGGGCCAATGCCGTTGCACTGGATGTTGTACTCGCCGTACTCGGAAGCGATGTTGCGGGTCAGCATCTTCAGGCCGCCCTTTGCTGCTGCATAAGCAGAAACGGTCTCACGGCCGAACTCGCTCATCATGGAGCAGATGTTGATGATCTTGCCGCCGCCCTGAGCGATCATGTCGGGGATGACAGCCTTTGCCACGATGAAGGGAGCGTTCAGGTCGACGTCAATGACCTGACGGAACTCAGCAGCGGTCATCTCGATCATGGGGATGCGCTTGATGATACCTGCGTTGTTGACCAGAATGTTGATGTGGCCAACTTCTTCCTGGATCTGCTTGACCATTGCGTTGACGGCGTCCTCATCGCAGACGTTGCAGACATAACCATGTGCCTTGATGCCTGCTTCTTCGTAAGCAGCCATGCCCTTGTCCACCAGCTCCTGCTTCAGGTCGTTGAACACGATGGTAGCGCCGTTGGCTGCCATTGCCTTTGCAATGGCCATGCCAATGCCGTAGGATGCGCCGGTGATCAGGGCCACCTTGCCGGTCAGGTCAAACGATTTGGGAGTACAAACTGCCATAATAAAGTCCTCCAATCAGAATATCACATTTGCGGGAGCAGCCCGCAGCTTTGCCGGGCGCAGCGTATGCCGAAAAACGGGTCTGCGCCTCTCTTGTATACTAGAGTAACATTCTTTGGTAACACTGTCAAGGCATTTTCTTGCACAAAAGATGCAGGTTTCTTCGCTCTTTTCAAACTATCTTGCGCAAAAAACCACAAAGAATCGTGCGTTTCTTTCAAATTCAAAATACTTCGTAGATATGCACAATCGCCGTGCTTCGGATTTGGGCTTGTTGACAAAAATAGATTTTTATCATCCCATCTTCTTTTTTTGCTGGTGAGACATGATCGGCATGAGCACCGCTGTGGGCAAAAGCTTCTGCGCACTTGTACACAAGCGCATAAAGAGCGACGGCACAATAATGGTCCTGCGGCGCTTTATCCCATGCAGTGCTTCAGCAACGCACTGCTGCACTGTAATGCCCTTGAGGGCAAACACAACATTTGCGCAGTCATTGAACTCTGTGTCCACCGGGCCCGGACAAAGGGCACAGACGGTGACCGGGCTGTGCTGCTCGTGCAGCTCGCGGGCTACACCACGGGTCAGACTGACGATATAGGATTTGGAAGCATAATATCCTGCCATGTAAGGCCCGCCGGGCAGCAGCCCTGCAGAGGATGCAACATTCAGGATAGTGCCCCCGCCCTGTGTGTGCATCCTGCGCACCATGCAATGGAACAGCTGCGCTGCGGCGGAAACATTGACTGCGATCATTTCAGCTTCCCGGTCGGGATCGGTATCCAGATAGCTGCCGCAGATACCAAAACCAGCGTTGTTGATAAAAATATCGATGCGCTCTCCTTCCACCTCACGGCAAAGGCGTCTGCATTCCTCCGGCTGCGCAAGGTCGGCAGGCAGAATGCGGCAGGGCACGGCCAGCTCTTTTGCCAGCGCTTCCAGCCGGTCCACCCGGCGGGCAGTCAGGATGAGGCGGCAACCCATTGCAGCATAACGCCGGGCAAACTCCTGCCCGATGCCGGAGCTTGCCCCAGTGATCCATACAGTTTGCATTGTCAGGCCTCCTATTATTTATACTGATCGAAAAGCCTCCTCCAGTCGGGGGAAGGCAGCGTTCTTCTCCGGTCCTGTTTTTATACTGCATGACCCGGGTCAGAAACCGTATAAAAAAGACTCCCCCCTGGCAGGGGAAGTCTTGTGTTTTTTACTTCAGCAGATTATCGTCGTTGAAATAGTCAATGCGCATGGAGTGACGCACATCGGCCAGGGTAGCAGCTGCAGTCTTTTCAGCTGCTGCACAGCCTGCCTTCAGGATCTCGACCACTTCAGGCAGACGCTGCTCCCACTCCTTGCGGCGGGTGCGGATGGGCTCCAGCTCAGCCTGCATAA
>CAYXQN010000033.1:0-3422 GCA_964466825.1 uncultured Faecalibacterium sp.
GCCCATGTGGATGAACTTTTTGCTGCGCACCTATGCGTGGATGGGCCTTTTGAGCGTGAATGGCCCGGTCAATACAGTGCTTGGCTTTTTTGGCCTTGGCCCCTACACGATGCTGAATACCTCCGGTGCGGTAGTGCTGGGCATGGTATATAACTATGTTCCCTATATGATCCTGCCGCTGTATACCAGCATGGCAAAGATCGATCACAGTATCATCGAGGCGGCACAGGATCTTGGTGCGAATACCGCAAAGATCGTGCTCAGAGTCCTGATCCCTATGAGTGTGCCTGGTATCAATACCGGTATCACCATGGTGTTTGTCCCGGCAGTGTCCACCTTTGTTATCAGCCGTATGTTGGGCGGCGGTTCCAACCTGCTGATCGGCGACCTGATCGAAATGCAGTTCCTGGGCAACAGCTACAACCTGAATGTTGGTTCTGCTATGAGCCTTGTGCTGATGATCGTGGTTCTGGTGTGCATGAGCTTTACTTCCAGCTTTGACGAGGACGAAATGGAGGGTGTTACCTGATGAAAACGAAACATCTCCGTTTGATGCAGCGTGCCTATGTCGTGCTGTTCTTCTGCTTCATGTATCTGCCCATTGCGTACATGATCGTATTCAGCTTCAACCAGAGCAAGGGTTATGCACTGTTTACAGGCTTTACTCTTAAATGGTACCGCAGTCTGTTTACCAACTCCTCCATCCTGAAAGCTCTCGGGATCTCGCTGGAGGTGGCATTGATCTCTTCGGTCATTGCTACGGTGCTGGGAACAGCGGCTTCGCTGGGTATTGCCGCCATGGGGCGCAAGAGCCGGCTTCTGGTGACCAATATCACCAATATCCCTATTGTCAACCCGGAAATCATCACCGGCGTTTCGCTAATGCTGCTGTTTGTGGCATACCAGAAGTTTGCATCCGGGGTTTCCTGGCTGCCGGACAACATTATGGGGTTCCCGACGCTGTTGATCGCACACATCGCATTCTGTGTGCCGTATGTTATCTTCAACGTCAGCCCCAAACTCAAGCAGATGGATATCCGTTTGTATGAGGCGGCGCTGGACCTGGGGTGTGATCCCAGGCAGGCATTCTTTAAGGTCGTCCTGCCGGAGATCAGCCCGGCCATCATTTCGGCGTTTCTGATCTGTCTGACTTACTCCATTGATGACTTTATGATCTCCTACTTCTGCTGTGGCACGGTGGAGACACTGCCCATTGCGATCTACTCTATGACCCGTAAAAAAGTCAGCCCGGAGATCTATGCGCTGTCTACCATTATGTTCGTTGCCATCCTGGCGATCATTCTGACCTCGAATGCACTGGAGAGCAGAAACTACCGCCGGGACCAGAGAGCATTGAGAGGAGAGATGGGCAAATGAAGCGTTTTGCAGTGCTCCTGCTGACCTTGGCGCTGGCTTTGTGCAGTGCAGTTCCTGCCTTTGCAGCCCAGACGATCGAGTTCAACGAGGAGATCTCAGTCTCTGCTGATTATGACTGGACTCGTTTTAAGGGCAAAAACATCACTCTTAATGTCTACAACTGGGGCGAATTCATCTCCAACGGTTCGGACGAGAGCGTGGATGTGGTTGCTGCCTTTGAAAAGCTGACCGGCATCAAGGTGAACTATACGACCTTTGACTCGAATGAGTCGATGTATGCAAAGCTCAAGTCGGGTGCAGCAAGCTACGATGTGATCGTGCCGTCTGACTATATGGTGGCCAAGATGATCGCAGAAGGGATGCTTAAACCTCTGAATTATGAGAACATCCCCAACTTCCAGAACATCGATGAGGAATATCGCAATCCGGACTATGACCCGGAAAATTCCTATGTGGTGCCGTATATGTTCTGCACTACGGGCATTATCTACAACAAGACGATGGTACAGACTGCGCCTTCCGGCTGGGCAGACTTGTGGAACGAGGAATACGCAGATAGTATCCTGATGTTCAACAACAGCCGCGATGCCTACTCCATTGGTGCACTCAAGCTGGGCTACGGCATCAATCCGCAGACCATTGAGGATGTGGATACGGTGGTCGAGGAGCTGAAGCTGCAAAAGCCGCTGGTACAGGCGTACGTCATGGACGAGATTTTCGATAAGATGATCGGCAGCGAGGCAGCAGTTGGTGTGTACTACTCTGGCGACGCCATTACTATGATCCACGACAATCCGGATCTGGTGTGGGTGTTCCCGGAGGAGGGCAGTGTGATGTCCATGGACAACATGGTTATTCCTGCAACCTGCACCCAGCAGGAAGCTGCTGAAATGTTCATCAACTATATGTGCGAGCCGGATGTTGGTCTGGCAAATACAGAGTATATCGGCTATACCACGCCGATGCACGCTGTTTGGGAGATGCTGGACGATGAGCTGAAGTACAGCGAGATCGCATATCCCTCGGACGAGATCAAAGCAAAGCAGCATGTTTTTACGGCGCTGAGCGACGAAGTCAACAGCGAGCTGGACGTAAAGTGGAGCGAGATGAAGAGCTACGAAGAAGGCGGCAGTGCATATCTGTTCCTGCTGCTGCTGGCTGCCATGGTGGCACTGGCCTGCTTTAACATCTGGCGCAAAGTGCGCAGAAAGACCCGCAATATGTACTAAGAGCAACAGGCTGCGCCATAAATGGGTGCAGCCTGTTTTTGCATGGAAAGGAAAACACTATGGAACCCTTTTTTTATGAGATGGATATCGAGGTGCTGAATACAGATGCCGACTTCCGCAGTCTGTTCAAAGCCAGCAGCTTTTTGCGCTATGTGGAACAGATCTCCGCAGATCATGTGCGCGCCTTTGGAATGACGGACGACTTTTTGCGCCAGCAGGGGGCGGCTTTTTTGATCGGTAAGCAGGCGCTGCGATTTTTCCGTGTTCCGCACAGGGTGGAAAAATTGCATTTGGTCAGCCGCACCGAGGGGATCCAGCATGGTACGATCAAGCGCATTACAACAGCGACCGATGAGAATGGTCAGACGGTAGCAATGGTGGACAGCCGCTGGATCATTGCGGATCTGAATACAGGCCACCTGCGGCGTGAACCGGGCTGGGAGGTGCAGGGCTTTTGGAATACTGCGGTAGAGGGGCAACTGCCTCTAAAAACGCATAAGACGAAAGAACTGATCCCGGCAGGGGAGTGGAAAGCCAGCTATTCGCAGTGTGATATGCATGGGCATATCAACAATGCAGCATATCTGGATATGGCCTGTGATATTTTGCCGCTGGAAGAACTGCGCCGGGCGCCGGTGACCTTTGCGGCATTGAATTATCATCGGGAAACGCCGCTTGGAGAGACGGTGGAGCTGTTCTATGGCCGGTCTGGCCAAGGCTGGTATGTTGTGGGCAAACGGCAGACTCATACGGCATTTGAATGTTATCTGGAGCTGGGCGAAACGACATAAAAAGTTAACAAATAAAATTACAAAA
>CAYXQN010000033.1:3522-17997 GCA_964466825.1 uncultured Faecalibacterium sp.
TGTTATCTGGAGCTGGGCGAAACGACATAAAAAGTTAACAAATAAAATTACAAAAAAATTACAAAAGGCTATTGCAAAATGATTTCAAAAGAGTTACAATACAGTTACAGCAAGTGTAACTCCGATTGCTGAGTGTGAAATCTTTTTCTTCTTTTCTTCTTCTTTTTTCTGTGGATATCGGGTACAGGTTCTCCTCCTCCGACTGTGTTCACAGTTGTGGACTATGTACCGCACAGGCGATATCCCGCTTCGTGTGCAGAAAGGCTCGTCCGGACATCCGGATGAGCTTTTTTGCATTTGCAGGGTCCTGAAAACGGCTTTTTGGATTTAAAGTATTACCTTTTTGCGTTTTGATGGGCATTTTGTCTGTTTTTATGCAAAGCATATTTATAAAGTTTGGTGCGGTGGGGGTTTGTAATCTGCGGGGGTTTTTGGTATAGTATATACAATCAATTTTGATGGCTCAAACATGAATTATTTTGTTGTTGGAACGATTTACTGCAATAAGAGAAAAGGAGTTTGACAATGGCTTATTTTTACGAAGAACCCTCCCGTACCTTTGGTGAATACCTTTTGGTTCCCGGCTACTCCTCGGCAGAGAATATCCCCGCAGCGGTCAGCCTCAAAACTCCGCTGGTCAAGTACCGCAAAGGTGAGGAAAACTGCCCTCTCGAAATGAACATTCCCATGATCAGTGCGATCATGCAGTCGGTTTCCGGCGATAAACTTGCCATTGCTCTGGCACGCCAGGGTGGTGTGTCCTTTATTTATGGCTCGCAGAGCATCGAAAACGAGGCGGCTATGGTGCGCCGTGTCAAGAGCTACAAGGCTGGCTATGTGGTATCGGACTCCAACCTGGCTCCTACTGCTACGCTGCACGATGTGCTGGAGCTGAAGGCACGCACCGGCCACTCTACCATTGCCATCACAGCAGATGGTACCCCTAACGGTAAGCTGATGGGTATCGTCGCTTCCCGCGATTACCGTGTCAACCACACTCCGGATGACGCACCGGTCACTACCTTTATGACTCCGATCGAAAAACTGGTCACTGCACCGGCCAACACTTCTTTGAGCGACTGCAACAATATCATCTGGGACAACAAGATCAATACGCTGCCCCTGGTGGATGCAGAAGGCAATCTGAAGTATATGGTCTTCCGCAAGGACTACGACTCCCACAAGAAGAACGTAAACGAGCTGCTGGATGCCAATAAGAGCTATGTTGTAGGCGCAGGCATCAACACCCGTGACTACGCTGAGCGCGTACCTGCTCTGGTGGATGCTGGTGTGGATGTGCTGTGCATCGACTCCTCTGAGGGCTACTCTGAGTGGCAGAGCCGCACCATTGGCTGGATCCGTGAACACTACGGCGATACGGTCAAGGTGGGTGCTGGCAATGTGGTCGATGCCGAGGGCTTCCGCTTCCTGGCAGAGGCAGGCGCAGACTTTGTCAAGATCGGCATTGGCGGCGGCTCCATCTGCATTACCCGCGAGACCAAGGGCATTGGCCGCGGCCAGGCAACGGCGGTCATTGAGGTGGCAAAGGCTCGCGATGAATACTACAAGGAGACCGGCATCTATGTGCCCATCTGCTCCGACGGCGGCATCGTCCACGATTACCACATTACACTGGCACTGGCAATGGGTGCAGACTTTGTGATGCTGGGCCGTTACTTTGCCCGCTTTGACGAGAGCCCCACCAACAAGGTGCGCATCAATGGCCAGTATATGAAGGAGTACTGGGGCGAAGGCTCCAACCGTGCCCGCAACTGGCAGCGTTATGACCTGGGCGGCAACACCAAACTGACCTTTGAGGAAGGTGTGGACAGCTATGTGCCCTATGCAGGTCCTCTGGCCGATGGTGTGCAGACGACCCTGTACAAGGTCAAGAGCACGATGTGCAACTGCGGTGCACTGACCATCCCTGAACTGCAGCAGAAAGCAAAGCTGACCGTGGTCTCCTCTACTTCCATTGTGGAAGGCGGCAGCCATGACGTTGTGCTGAAGAATGCTACCCCGAATATGATGAACGGCTGATCGGCCGCTTTTCAAAGACCGCCTGTACAAAATGAAGCAGGCGGCCTTTTTGATTTTTGTGCGAGGGGACAGCGGCGGATTTTTCAAAACTACTTGAACGCCGCCCGGATTGGTGATATCATGTTAGAAACGACCTGTCATGACAGGACAGGCGGCGTTTTGCCGGAGATGTTCCGGCGGATCGATGACCAAATGGCGCAAAGAAAAAGAGCGGCGCCGTCAGGGGAGAAGAAAGGAAAAAACCATGGACGAGATCAAGGTCGTGCCTTATATCCCGGATGAGGATTATGACAACCCGGCAATGGTCGTGGACTTTTACGAGTTTACAATGGCCAACTGCCTGTTCCTGCACGGATACAAAGACACTACACTGGTGTTTGATATGTTCTTCCGGAAGAACCCGAACAATCAGGGTTATTCCATCAGTGCAGGCCAGCGCAAGCTGACCCGTTTTTTGATGAATTATCACTTTAATGCGCAGGATATCTGGTGGCTGCGTACCAAGGGTATGAGCGAGGAATTCTGCGAGTACCTGCGCACCTACCGTTGGAAGGGCGATATGTATGCCATGCCGGAAGGCACGGTCTGCTATCCCCATGTGCAGATGGTGCGGATCGAGTGCGATCTGGTGGGTGCGATCCTGATCGAGACCTATCTGCTGCAGACGATGAACTTCCATAGCCTGATCGCAACCAAGGCGACCCGTATCGTGGGGCTGAATACCCATACCCCGCGTAATGTTATGGAGTTCGGCACCCGCCGTGCGCAGGGCGAAAGCGCTGGCAACGATGGTGCGTACGCAGCAGTTCTGGGCGGCTGCACCGGCACTGCAAACTGCCTGGCAGAGATGAAGTTTGGCGAGGAAGTCAAAGCAGTGGGAACGGTGGCACACAGCTTTATCGAGTTCTTCCCCACCGAGTTTGAAGCTTTTAAGGCTTTTGCAGACACCTACCCGGAGTCGGTCAGTCTGCTGCTGGATACCTATAACATTATGGAAAGCGGCCTGCCCAACCTGATCAAGCTGGACGATTATCTGATCGAAAAATATCCGGATGATCCCAACCGCCGTGTAAAGGCTGCCCGCATTGACTCGGGCGACCTGGCCCGTGGCTCCAAGCGGCTGCGCAAGGCACTGGATGCGGCAGGCAAGCCGTATATCAAACTGGTGGCCTCCAACGGTCTGGATGAGAAAAAAATCGCCAACATGGAGATGTATGAGCACGCTCACTTCGACTCCTACGGTGTGGGCGAAAATCTGATCACCTCTGCGTCGGACCCCGTGTTTGGCGGTGTGTATAAGCTGGTTGCAGTCAAGCAGCCGGACGGCAGCTACCAGCCCAAGATGAAGTGCTCGGATTCTGCCAGCAAGGCGATCATCCCCGGCAAAAAGATGCCCTGGCGCCTGTACGATGAAAACGGCCAGGCACAGTGTGACCTGATCGCAATGGATGGCGAAGTCATTGAGGCTGGCAAACCCATCCGGATGGTCAACCTGGACCCGGATGCGATTGAGCGCACAGTGGTGTTTACCCCCAGTGCCGTCAAGCCGCTGCTGGTGCCGCATATCCTCAATGGCCAGCTGGCCATCGATCTGCCCTCAATCGGGGAGAAAAAGGCATACATTGCCCGCCAGCTTACCGAGGAGACTTGGGAGAGCGAACTGCGTCTGGAGTGCCCTCATAAGCATTATGTCAATATGACCCCTGCTGTGGCTGAGTGCCGTGACAAAATGTATGCAGAGCTGCACGGCGGCAAGGTTTGAGACGGCTTGACAAATAAAGGATTCTATTGTATCATAGTTGAGTTATCAACAATGTAAAAACAAAACTTCCACACAAAAAGGTCGCTGATCTTCCTCATCAGATGTACCGTGGGAGTTTTTCAAGAGTGGGCGCCTGCTCCCCCGGCTCTCTGCCTTTGTGCAGAGTAGCAGGACATTTTCAAAGCCGGGTTTGCGCCGCTGTGGTGAAATTGGCAGACACGAGGGACTTAAAATCCCTTTCTGGAGACAGAGTACGGGTTCAAGCCCCGTTGGCGGCATGAAAAAGCCTGTAAGAGTACGTTTTGTGCTCTTGCAGGCTTTTTTGCATTATAAAACGCCCGGCCGGGCAGGCAGGGCGTTTGGTGCAAGGAACAGATCTGTCCGCTTACAGTTTTTTATATCCAAGGGGTTCGTCCGGCAGGGCGCGGCGCTCCATCAAAAAGGTGTCCAGCCAATGGCCGTGGCAGTCCCGGGCAATGCGTTCCCGGCGGCCGACCAGTCGGAACCCGCATTTGGTGTGCAGAGCCAGACTGGCAGAGTTGTCCTGCAGAACGGTGGATTGCAAGGTCCAGTAGCCTGCTTTTTCGGCTTCGGCACACAGTGCACACAGCAGGGCAGAACCAAGACCCTGTCCGCGGAAGTTCTCGCCGACATAGATGCTTACCTCTGCAACGCCGCGGTAACACCAGCGGGGGTCTACCCGGTGCAGCGCTGTCCAACCGGCCAGCTGGCCGTCGGCAAGGATCACGAGGCGGCAGTCTTTTGTATGAGAGGCGTCCCACGCAGCGTAAGGTGGGCACTCGGTCTGGAAGGTGGCGCACTCGGTGGCAAGGCCCTGCGTATAAATGTAGGCCACGGCATCCCAGTCTTCTGGAGTCATGGTACGGATCACAACGTTGCTCATGGTTTCATCCCCTGATATGCTTGTGCATTGCAGAAATCTTGTGTTCCAGTATAACAGAAAAATTTCATGGGAACAAGCACCGTACTGCACAGAATTGTTTTGACATTATCTGCAGATATTGATACAATGGACCTTGAGGAAGTATGGGGTACTTCCTGAAAAATTGAAAACGGAGGATGTTTCCATGAGAAAACCAAAAGCACTTGTAAGCGGCCTGCTTTGTATGCTGAGTATGCTGTGTCTGGCGCTGCCTGCCTTTGCAGATGGCCCGGTCAATAGCCAGCAGACGATGAAGGAGATCCGTCAGAACCCCGATGTTATTGCAACCGGTATTTTTACCTATGGCAATGGTGATGATCAGTATGGGCTGATCCGCAAAATGTACGAAGGTAAGAGTCTGGAAGAGTATGCGGGTTCCTATCAGGCACAGGATGTTGCAGACAGTTTGAACCTGGCGATGCAAAATTACCAGGATGGTGTTCAAGTAACACACAAGGTCTATTCTGAGCAGGAAATTGCACAGGATGCGGACAAGGATAAGGTTGAACTGTATTATTTCCCTGCAAAGGAAGCAAATGGAAAGTATGCCATTATTCTGGGGGGGAATATCGTCTTCACCAGCGGTGAGATGCGGGAAGGCGTTGCATCGGCTGCGCAGCTGCATGAGCAGGGATATGCGGTCTTTGTTCTGCGGTATCGGATCTGGATGGACATGAGCAACAATGCGTCGATGGATGACCTTGGCGCAGCTGTAAAATACATCACTGACCATGCAGAGGAGTTTGGCGTGCAGACAGAGGATTATGCAGTTTTTGGCTTTTCTTCCGGCGGTCAGCTCGCTGCACTGTTTGGCGATAAAGAGATTGGCTATGGGAAGTATGGTGTGCCGAAGCCCGGTGCTCTGGTGCTGAACTATGCCATCCTGGACCTTTCCATCATGAAGCCGGTCTATCACTATCTGTATGATATTGGCAACTTCAAATGGACCTACTACTGGTCCAATGTGCTGGACGTTGTAAACGAGGATTATCCTCCGGTCTACATCTGGCGTGGCGAAAACGACACGGACCTTGGTTCTACCGACCAGTATCTGGAGTTTGAAGCGATTCTGGAAGAACTGGGAGTACCCCATGAAATGGTGATCTATGCAAATGCGCCTCATGCAATCGGTACCGGCGTTGGCACCGACGCAGAGGGCTGGATCCCCAAAGCGGTAGCATTCTGGGAGCAGCAGACTGCCGCATAATAAAAGGAGAACTGCACGATGAAGGATCTGAACGCCTGCTTTGCAAAGCTGAATCTGGGGCTGCCGGATGATGTGCGCCGCCTGAAAGAGGCGGGTTATTACACGGCGGCTATCCAGCGCATTGATGAATATCTGGCCGAAGACTGGACTGCAACACAGAACCAGCCGACGGCAAAAATGGTTTCTCTGCCGCTGAACCCCACACCGCAGGGAACACAGGCATTGCGGGATGCTTTGCTGGCTCAGCGAGAGATCCTTTGCCGGCTGCCAATGCAGTACAGTCTGACAGCGCAGCAGGTGCAGGACACCCTTTCGGCGCTGGTGGAGGGCTTTACCCAAGCAGAATTTTGTGCACTGGACCATTCTGGCGCTATGGACTGGCGGTTTGTGGAAGGGGAAAAGCGATACCATGACCGGGTGGTGGAAACACTGCTTGCGACCCATGCAGACTTTGCGGCCCGCCAGAAAGACCCTCCGGTAAAAGAGCCGGGCTGGGAGCAGTATCAGCCGCAGCACGAACGGATGCTGAACACCGGGTCTGTCCAGGCAGATATCACGCTGCAAACACAGATCGGGATGTCGGACGAGACCTTTGCCAGAGCAATGGCTGCAGCAAAGGCACAGGGAAGACAAACCGTGCGGGTCAAGGTATGGCTGCCGCTGGCGGCGGCCTGCCCGGCTCAAAGTGATATCCGGCTGGAATCTTTTACCGAGCCGCCTGCTTTCATTGCTCCGGAGGATGCGCTCCAGCGTACCGCTTACTGGGAAGCCGAGCTGACCGAGAACCGCAGCTTTGGCGCGGTGTACAGCTACCGTACGACGGCACGGTATGCCGACCCGCTCCAGATCACGCCGGATGCGGTTCAGCCGAGCTTTGATACCGCTGAAGAACTGCCCCATCTGGAATTTACCCCGTATCTGCGGGCGCTGGCAGCTCAGCTGACCGAGGGGATCACCGACCCTGTGCAAAAGGCAAAGCGTTTTTATGATTATGTGACCCTGAACGTGCATTATCATTTTCAGCCAGCGTACTTTGTGCAGGAGAACATTACGGACAACTGCGCCCGCAGCCGACGGGGCGATTGCGGTGTGATGGCAGCTACCTTTATCGTGCTGTGCCGCATTGCGGGCATTCCGGCCCGTTGGCAGAGCGGCCTGGTCGTCCGTCCGGGTCAGGCGGGCTGCCATGACTGGGCGATGTTCTATGTTGCTCCCAAAGGCTGGATGTACGCTGATTGCTCTGCCGGAGCATCCATGGCCCGGGCAGGCAATGAGACCATGCGGCTGCACTACTTTGGCAATCTGGATACCGGACGCATGGTGGCAAACCGTGCGCTGTGTGCGCCGTTTGACCCGCCGATGTGCTCCTTCCGGGCGGACCCGTGTGACAACCAGGTGGGCGAGATCGAAGTGGACGGCGTGGGCCTGTATGGTGCGCAGGTGGTAACAAAGCAGACGACGCTGCAATATCAGGAACGATAAAAACTTCCGGGCTTTGTGCAAACTTAGCCCGGATTTTGAGTTGGAGGACGAAGATGGAATTTTTGGCTTTCTTGTACACCATTCTTTTGGTGATGATCTGCTTGCTGCAGGCACTGTTGCTCTACCGTTCGGCAAAGCCGCAGCGGGACGATGCGCAGCTGAAGGAGTGGCTGCGCCAGCAGCTGGAAGCACAAAACCGTCTGATCGAACAAAAGCAGGCTGAAATGGCTCAGCAGAACCTGGCCGCCATGCGCAGCATCAGCGATACGCTGCAAACAGCAGTACAGGGGATGAGCAGTACTCTGGCTGCGGGGCAGAATACACAGCAGCAGACCATGGAGCATCGCCTGCAGGGATTGGAAGCCTCCAACAATCGTAAACTGGAAGAAATGCGTAAAACACTGGCGGACAGCATTGCGGCACTTCAGGCAGAAAACACCCGCAAACTGGACGAGATACGCCATACGGTAGACGAACAACTGCAGGATGCCCTGCAAAAACGAGTCACCGAAAGCTTTAAGGCAGTCAACGACCAGCTGGAGCAGGTGTACAAGGGTCTGGGCGAGATGCAGAATCTGGCGGCAGATGTGGGCGGCCTGAAACAGGTGCTTTCCGGCGTAAAGACCCGCGGTATTCTGGGCGAGCTGCAGCTGGGAGCGATTTTGGAGGAGATCCTTGCCCCGGAACAGTACGAGACCAATGTGGCTACCATTCCGGGCAGCAGTCAGCGGGTAGAATATGCCATCAAGATGCCCGGTGCAGATGGCGGCAGCGTCTGGCTGCCCATCGACTCCAAGTTCCCTGGTGACACCTACGCACATTTGCAGGATGCCTATGCGTCCGGCGATGCCCATGCGGTGGAAAATGCCCGCCATGCACTGGAGCTTGTTCTGCGTGCAGAAGCAAAGGATATCCGGGAAAAATATATCGAAGTGCCTTATACCACGGCGTTTGGTATCCTCTTCCTGCCCTTTGAGGGACTGTATGCTGAAGTGGTCAATGCCGGGCTTTTGGAAGTGCTCCAGCGGGACTATCAGGTGAACATTGCCGGCCCCAGTACGATGGCCGCACTGCTCAATAGTTTGCAGATGGGCTTTAAGACCCTTGCCATCCAGAAGCGATCGGGCGAGGTGTGGCAGCTGCTGGGGGCGGTCAAGACAGAGTTTGATAAATTCGGCCAGGGGCTGAGCAAAATGCAGCAGCGCCTGCGCCAGACTGACGAGGAGCTGGATCAGCTGATCGGTGTGCGCAGCCGGGCCATCAGCCGCAAACTGCGTGCAGTACAGACCATGGACGAGCGTACAGCGGCAACTCTGCTGGAGCTGGACGCAGAACCGGGGATGCCGGTAACGGCGCATCTGCCGGAAAGCGGAGAAGACGAATAACAAAAAGGACCGTCGGGTATGTGAGGGATACACTCAAAACCCGGCGGTTTTCTATTGCATTGGTACGGTATCGATGCTATAATAGGAATTGTTCTTAGTAATATCTGCCGATTTCGGCCTTTATGATAAAGCATGCAAAGGAGATCTTGTATGAGCGTTAAAGTGATCAGCAGCGCCATTCTGGGCGTAGGTGTGGATGATACTACCATCGATCTTTTTGAGAGCCAGTACCCGGTGCCTGCCGGCGTGAGCTACAATTCCTATGTGATCCTGGACGAAAAGACTGCCATTCTGGATACAGTGGATGTCCGTGCGACGGACGAATGGCTGCAGAATCTGGCAGAAGCACTGGGTGACCGGGCGCCGGAGTATCTGATCGTCTCCCACATGGAGCCGGATCACGGTGCAAACATCGCACGCCTTGCGTCGCTCTACCCGGAGATGAAGCTGGTGGGCAATGCAAAGACCTTTGTGTTTATGGAGCAGTTCTTTGGTGCACAGGCGATCGCTCCGCAGCGCCGGGTGGTGGTGAAGGAAGGGGACAGCCTCTGTCTTGGCAGCCACACACTGCACTTTGTCTTTGCGCCGATGGTACATTGGCCGGAGGTCATGGTCAGCTACGAGAGCAGCAAAAAAGTACTGTTCTCTGCAGATGGCTTCGGGCGCTTTGGTGCGGTGTGCAACTACGATGCAAATGCGGACTGGGCAAGCGAGGCACGCCGCTACTATCTGAACATCGTGGGCAAGTACGGCGCACAGGTGCAGGCACTGCTCAAAAAGGCGGCAGCGCTAGAGATCGCAACCATCTGTCCGCTGCATGGTCCGGTGCTGACCGAAGATCTTGGCAAGTACCTGAACTACTATGATCTGTGGTCGAGCTACAAGGCGGAAGAACCGGAAAAGATCCTTGTTGCCAGCGCTTCTATCCACGGCAATACCCGTGCGGCTGCCCATACGATGGCGCAGAAGCTGCGCGAGAAGGGTGCAAAGGTCGTGGAGATGGATCTGACCCGAACCGATGTCTCCTATGCAGTGACCGAAGCGTTCCGCTGCGGTAAGATCGTGCTGGCATGTGCTACCTATGACGGGTTCCTGTTCCCGCCGATGGAAACTCTGCTGGCACACCTCAAGACGAAGAACTTCCAGAGCCGCACTGTTGCTCTGATGGAAAACGGCACATGGGCGCCGATGGCGGCAAAGCTCATGCGTGAAGAGCTGGGCAAGATGAAAAATATCACGGTCTGCGAGAACGTGGTCACCATCCGCTCCGCTGCGAATGCTGCCGCTGAAGCGCAGATGGATGCGCTGGCAAAAGAGCTGCTGGAAGCATAAACGCAGGATAACTGCTTTTTTGGGTTCGTTGGAAACACACTTTCTTGAAAATGTGGAAGAGTGCGCTTTGGGCAAAACAAAAACACCGCACAGCAAAGCTGGCGATGCACAAAATACAAACGGCTCCGCACTCTGCTGAAAGGTTTTTGATCGGTTTTCCGAAAAATGGGTGCACTTCGAGCAGGAACGGCTCATGGATTTCCTTTTTTGAAGAAAATGCAAGCATCCCAGCCCACGGCATTGCGTCTCCTTCCAAAGAGTGTTGAAAATAGTATGGCATCGTCTTGGCCGGAACGCAAGAAATCAGACTCGGACTGATAAAAAATACATCGGCGCTTGCAAACAGGCGCAAATTGTGGTAACATAGCAATTGGTTATAAAACCTGAATACTCGAAACGCAGCGACGGAGAGAGTAGGCACAAGAGGGTCAGCAAAGAGAGAAGCTTCACCGGCTGAAAGGGCTTCCGAGACGCTTTGTGCTGAAGTTCGCTCCTGAGCGGTCTGTGCGAACAAGTGCGGCTTTATTAGCACAGAACGGTTGCGCCCCGTTACGGCGTTTGAGAGCCGCCCTGTTTCTGGGGTGGAAACCGGGTGGTACCGCGGAGCAGAAAACAATGCAGCTTCGTCCCTTTGTCTGGCATTATGCCGGACTGGGGACGGAGCTTTTTTGCTGCCCGCATTTATGCAAACACGAAGGAAAAAGGAGAGAACATCCATGCAAGCAATGATCAATGAGCTGGAAAAACAGGCGAGCGAAAGCCTTGCTCAGGTCTCCTCGAAGGAAACGCTGTCGGCGTTCTGGCAGGAGTATCTCAGCAAAAACGGCAAGATCCCTGCGCTGATGAAAAACCTGCGCACCGTTGCGCCGGAGGATCGTCCCGCAATGGGCAAGATCGTCAACGAGCTGAAGGCAAAGGTGCAGGCAGATTACGATGCCGCTGCCGAGCAGGTCAAGCAGGCAGAGCTTGCTGCCCGCAATGCTGCTGAGACGGTGGACATCACTCTGCCCGCTAAAACCCGTGCGGCAGGTGGTCTGCACCCGCTGACTTTGGTCACGAATCAGATCATCGACGTGTTCTCCGGCATGGGCTTTGCTGTGGCAGATGCCCCGGAGATCGAGGATGATGACCACAACTTTACCCGCCTGAACGTGCCGAAGGATCACCCTGCCCGCGATATGCAGGATACCTTCTATCTGTCGGACGAGTTCCTGCTGCGCACCCAGACCTCCGGCGGCCAGATCCGCACGATGGACTCTCAGAAGCCCCCGATCAAGGTGCTGATCCCCGGTCGTGTGTTCCGCTCTGACTCGGATGCGACCCACAGCCCCATGTTCCATCAGATGGAAGGTCTGGTCGTGGATAAGGGCATCACGCTGGGCGATCTGCAGGGTGCTCTGAACACCTTCGTGCAGAAGCTGTTTGGCGAGGATACCCAGACCCGTCTGCGCCCGTCCTTCTTCCCCTTCACTGAGCCGAGCGTCGAGGTGGATGTGAGCTGCTTTGAGTGCCACGGCAAGGGCTGCCCGCTGTGCAAGCACACCGGCTGGATCGAAGTTCTGGGCGGCGGTGTCGTCAACCGCAAGGTCCTGGAGAACTGCGGCATCGACCCGGACGAGTACTCCGGCTTTGCGTTTGGCATCGGCATCGAGCGCATTGCGATGCTCAAGTACGGCATCAACAACATCGGTCTGATGTTCGAGAACAATCTGAACTTCCTCAAGCAGTTCCACGAATAAGAGGGGAGAGAACATACAATGAAAGTACCTTTCAGTTGGTTAAAAGAATATGTAGACATCGACATCACGGCGCAGGAGCTGGAAGCTAAGCTCTTCTCCTGCGGCTTTGAGGTCGAAGAATTGATCCCCCTTGATGAGGGCATCAGCAAGGTCGTCGTCGGTAAGATCGTCGAGATGGAAAAGCAGGAAGGCACCCATCTGACCAAGTGCGTTGTCGATTGCGGCGAGTACGGTCACGATATCCGCATCAGCACCGGTGCCGACAACATGAAGCTGGGCGACTGTGTCCCGGCAGCTCTGGACGGTTCCACTCTGCCCGGCGGCATCAAGATCAAGGCACGCAAAATGCAGGGCGTAGAGTCCAACGGCATGCTCTGCTCCGGTGCTGAGCTGGGTCTGAATGATGACCTGTTCCCTGGTTCCGAGGTGTACGGTCTGCTCATTCTGCCGGAGGACAGTGTCCCTGGTGCAGACATTGCCCCCGTGGTCGGTCTGGACGATTATATGTTCGATATCTCCATCACCGCAAACCGCCCGGACTGCCAGTCCGTGTTGGGCATTGCCCGTGAGGTAGCGGCGATCCTGGGCAAGCCTCTGAAGATGCCTGCGATGGATTACACCCCGGTCTGTGATGCAGACGAGCCGATCAGCGTCAAGGTGGAAGCTCCGGACCTGTGCCCCCGCTATATGGCGCACTATGTCCGCAACATCCGCATGGGTGAGTCTCCCCGCTGGATGAAGCGCCATCTGGCACTGTGCGGTCTGCGATCCATCAGCAACGTGGTAGACATCACCAACCACACCCTGCTGGAGATGGGTCAGCCCATGCACGCATTCGACCTGAACAAGGTGGCTGGCCGTAGTATTACCGTGCGCCGGGCCGTGGAAGGCGAGACCATCACCACGCTGGACGAGAAGGAATTTACCCTCAACCCCAACAATCTGGTCATCTGCGATGCAGAGAAGCCGGTGGCACTGGCGGGCATCATGGGCGGTGCAAACTCCGGCATGGACGACAACACCACCAGTCTGCTGTTCGAGTGCGCTACCTTTGCCCGCGACAGCGTCCGTAAGACCGGCCGTGCACTGGGTCAGAGCAGTGATTCTTCCGCCCGCTACGAAAAGGGTGTGGATCGCAACTCTCCTGAGCTGGGTCTGGCACGCGCACTGCACCTGATCCAGGAGCTGGACTGCGGCGATATCACCACGCTGGAGTACGATCTGACCGATGGCCGTCCGCTGGAGCGCAAGCACATCATCACCACTCCTGCAAAGATCTGCAGCGTGCTGGGCATCACTGTGCCGGACGAGACCATGATCGAGATCCTGCAGCGTCTGGAGTTCACGGTGGATGTGCAGGCAGACGGCGGCTGGGATGTCTCTGTCCCGCTCTATCGTGAGGATGTGGAGGGCTTCCCGGATCTGGCAGAGGAGGTCATCCGTGAGTACGGCTACGATCACATCGTGCCTACCTTCCTCAAGACTGCAGCGGTCACCAACGGTGGTCTGAACTATGCGCAGAAGCAGGAGATGAAGACCAAGCGTCTGCTGGCAGCACAGGGCTTCTATGAGGCATCGACTCTGGCGTTCTACTCCAATGCGGAGTTTGATATGCTGCACATCCCGGCAGAGGATGAGCTGCGCCATGCCATCCGTATCCTGAACCCTATCAGCGAGAACCTGTCCATCATGCGTACTCTGCTCAGCCCCTCGATGCTGAATGTCATCGTGGACAACCTGAAAAAGGGCAATGCTGAGGGCCGTCTATTCGAGTTGGCCCCGGTCTATCTGGCAAAGGAGCTGCCCATCAAGGAGCATCCGCAGGAGCGTCAGACCCTGTGCATCGGTGCATTCGGTGCAGAGGAAGACTTCTTCACCGTCAAGGGTGCACTGGAAGCATTGGCAGCAGGTTTTGGCCTGACTTTCCAGTATCAGCGTGAGACCGCAGCATGGCTGCACCCCGGCATCAGCGCAGCTGTTTACTGCAACGGCAAGCGTCTGGGTGTGTTCGGTAAGCTGGCGAATGAGATCAATGCCGAGCTGGAGATCGCAAAGGAGCAGAAGGACAGCCAGAACATCTATCTGGGCGAGCTGGACTACGAGGCTCTGATGTCCTGCGTGGAGAGCGAGCTGCGTTATCAGCCTCTCAGCCCCTATGCGGTGGTCAAGCGCGATCTGGCGCTGGTCTGTGAGGAGGCTGTTACCTGCGGTGAGATCGAGGAGACCATCCGCAAGGCAAGCCCGCTGGTCACGGATGTCAAGCTGTTCGATATCTACCGTGGTGCAAACCTCGGTGAGGGCAAGAAGAGCATGGCATTCTCCCTGTCGCTGTCTGACCCCAAGGCAGAGGTGACCCCTGATCAGGTGGAGCGTGTGGTCAAGAAGATCCTCGGCAACCTGAAGTTCAAGCTGGGCGTTGAAATGCGCTGAGTATCCCTATATAGTAAGTAAAAGAGGCCGTCCGTGCGAGAGCACGGGCGGTCTTTTTGCATGATGGATACATTGAATTGAAGAAACTGCAATTTAATTCGAAAAAAGATGCAAAAAAGTGTTGACATCCCGCCCGGGGTATGGTATTATACTTG
>CAYXQN010000034.1:0-17933 GCA_964466825.1 uncultured Faecalibacterium sp.
CCTTATCAACAGAGTAAGACCATGTGCGTTAAGTGCCGCATCGACGGGGAGTTGTGCTGCGGACGAAGGGTTTGCCCGCGGTACATGGTCTGCATCCCGCTGCTGCATGGACTTGGGTGCAGGCGAGACGGCCCTGCCGCCTTGCCCGGAAGTGAAATTTGTTGGATTCACGCCCTCCTTTGTGCGGTTTGTCGCAGGGGAGGGCGTTTTTGTCTGCCCCTTGGTTCCTTTTTTGAAAAGGGAGGACAATTGATATGAACAACACATCCAAAACTTCGGTACACAAATTGACTATGTTGGCGCTGCTGGTGGCGATGAGCATCGTGTTCAGCCGGGTGCTCAGCATTTCTACCGGTTTTTTGCGGTTCAATCTGGGCAGTCTGCCGGTTGTATTGGCGGCTTTGCTGTTTGGACCCGGAGCTGGCTTTGCGGTGGGTGCGGTGGCAGACCTGATCGGCGGTGTGCTGGCAGGCTATGCGATCAATCCGCTCATCACGCTGGGCGCAGGTGCCATTGGTCTGTTTGCCGGGCTCGCATGGCAATGCCTTCCGCAGCACAAATTGGGTCTGCGGCTGGGGTGCAGCGTGTTTGCCGGGCATTTTATGGGGTCGATGGTCATCAATTCGCTGGCGCTGCGCATTTTTTATGGTTACGCATGGAGCGTGCTGGCAGCACGCATCCCCAATGCGCTGGTGCTCTGTGTTGCAGAGGCGGTCCTGCTGCGGATCCTGCTGCAGAACCGTGCGCTGATGAATGTGATCAAACGCTGAATGCAGGAGGAAACGAGGATGAATTACGAATCGGCTCTGGAATACATCCATGCGGTGCAGTGGGCGGGACATAAGCCCGGCCTGGAGCGCACCCGTACCCTGCTGGCAGCGTTGGGCGACCCACACAAAAAACTGCGCTTCGTCCACGTTGCGGGCACCAACGGCAAGGGCAGCACCTGTGCGATGCTGGCTTCCTGTCTGCGGGCAGCAGGTTACAAGGTAGGGCTATACACCTCGCCCTTTATCAACCGCTTCAACGAGCGTATCCAGATCAATGGGCAGCAGATTCCGGACGAAGATCTGGTGCGGCTGGTGGAGCGCATCCGGCCAGTTGCCGATGCCATGAGAGATATCCCGACCGAGTTTGAGATCATCACGGCCATCGGGATGCTCTGGTTTGCCGAGCAGGGCTGCGATATCGTGGTGCTGGAAGTGGGGCTTGGCGGCACGCTGGATTCTACCAATGTCATTGAAGCACCGGAGTGCACGGTCATCACTGCGCTGGGGCTGGATCATGTCAAGGAGCTTGGCGGAACGCTGGCGCAGATCGCATCTGCTAAGGCGGGCACCATCAAGTGCGGCTGCCCGGTGGTGAGCTATGGCGGGCAGCCGGAAGCAGATGCGGTCATCCGCAGGGCGGCGGCAGAACAGAATGCGCCGCTGACCGAGGTGGATTTCAACAAACTGTGCGTAATCGGTGGAAAACTGGAAGCTCTGGAGTTCAGCTTTGATGGGCTGGACCAGATCCGGCTGCCGTTGGTGGGCAGTTACCAGCCATACAATGCAGCGGTGGCCATTACAGCACTGCGGGTGCTGCGCCAGCATGGGTGGGAGGTTTCAGAACAGGCGATCCGCACAGGACTGGAAACAGTGAGCTGGCCGGGGCGTTTTGAACTGCTGCGGAAGGCTCCTGCATTTGTGCTGGACGGCAGCCACAACGCCCATGGGATGCGTGCTACGGTGCAGAGCCTGCGGGACTGTTTTCCCGGGGAGAAATTTGTGTTTTTGGTCAGCATTATGGCGGACAAAGATGTGAACGAGATGCTCGAACTGCTGGAACCGCTGGCAAAGCGGTTCGTAACGGTGGCGGCACACACGCCCCGTGCGATGGATGCGCAGACGTTGGCAGAACGGATCCGCACAGGCGGCTGCCCGGCGGAAGCTGCCCCCAGCATTGAAGCGGGCGTTGCCCGTGCGGTGGAGCTGGGCGGAGAAGGCCCGGTCTGTGCACTGGGGACTCTGTATTTTTCCGGCGATGTGCGAGTGGCGTTTGAAGCGCTGAACAAATAAAAAGAAAAAAGCGATGACCCGTGCAGGTTGGGTCATCGCTTTTTCTTGCCCTTTTCAGAGCAGGCAGGGTAAATGATAAGAAGGTAAATGAAGAAAATAGCAAATTGTACAAAACAAAACTGCAGGAGCCGAAGATGAAATGCTCAAAAAAGGTAAATGTATCCAAGAGGGCAGCTCTGTTGGATACAACATACCACGTTTTTGGGAAAATTACAAGGGCTTTTTTTAAAATTTTACAAAAAAAGAGGCGCAAAAACGCATTTTCGTATAAACGTACAAATTTAACGAAAATGAAGTAGCAAAGTGACGAAAAGACATACTAATACTGCTGGGCAGGAGGGCGGCGGCGTATCCTTTACAAGCGTTGGAGGGTATGTTAAGATGGATACAGCACGGAGAAACAGGCAAGGAACGACGGAGCCTGTGGCTTCGGCGTATGGGAAAGGAGTATAAAATGGAAACTGTTTCGGCACAGAAAGCCCGCTTTGGGGGCCGAAAGCCGCTGTTTACACAAAAGGAACTGCTGCGGCTGGTGATTCCATTGCTGATCGAGCAGCTTTTGGCGGTCACGGTGGGTATGGCAGATACCATGATGGTATCCCGCTGCGGAGAGGCAGCGATCTCTGGTGTCAGCCTGGTGGATATGATCAACAATCTGATCATTGTGTTGTTTGCGGCACTGGCTACCGGCGGTGCAGTGGTGGTCAGCCAGTTTTTGGGGGCCAGAGAGCAGAAAAGTGCCGATGACAGTGCAGGGCAGCTTATCTTGCTCAGCGGTGTTTTGGGACTGGTTATAGGAGCCTTGTGTTTTTGGCTGGCCCGGCCGATGATCCGGCTGTTTTACGGTGCCATCGAACAGGATGTGCTGGAAGCAGGTGTGCGGTATCTGCGGATCATTGCACTGAGCTATCCGTTTCTTGCACTTTACAATGCAGGTGCAGCACTGTTCCGCAGTATGGGCAACTCCAAGATCTCCATGCAGATCAGCGTATTGATGAATATCATCAATGTGGTGGGCAACGCTGTATGCATTTTTGGCTTTAAGATGGGGGTGGAAGGCGTTGCATGGCCCAGCGTTCTTTCCCGTATTATAGCGGCGGTGCTGATCCTGGGCAGATGCTATCAGAAAGGCAATGATCTGACGGTGCCCCGGACCACCCGGCTGGATGGAGCGATCGCAAAGCGCATCCTGGGCATCGGCATCCCTTCTGCATTTGAGAACAGTCTGTTTCAGGCAGGGCGCATCCTGGTGGTGAGCATGATCTCGACCTTTGGTACGGTCCAGATCGCAGCCAATGCGGTTGCGAACAACCTGGACGGCATGGGGTGCATACCGGGTCAGGCCATTGGTCTGGCGATGATCACAGTGGTGGGCCGCTGTGTGGGTGCCGGGGACAACGAGCAGACTGTTTATTATACCCGCAAGCTGGTTCTGTGGGCATACATTGCCATGGGCATATTCAACGGAACGATCCTGCTCTTTTTGAAGCCGCTGGTGAGCATTTATGAGCTGTCTGGCGAGACGATGCAGCTGGCGATCCTGCTGGTACGCATCCATGCGGGCTGTGGGTTGCTGCTGTGGCCTGCTTCGTTTGTGCTGCCCAATGCACTGCGTGCGGCCAACGATGTCAAATTTACCATGGTGGTGTCTATTTTGAGCATGGCGGTGTGGCGGTTGGGATTCAGCTATTTGCTCTGCATCCGGCTGGGCTGGGGTGCTGTGGGTGTCTGGATCGCAATGGTCATCGACTGGGTCTGCCGGGTCATCTGCTTTGTGACGCGTTTTTGCAGCGGCGTATGGAAAACAAAATATCACGCATAACATAAAGGAGAACTTGCATGAAATTTATCAGCTGGAATGTCAATGGCCTGCGGGCCTGTCTGACACATGGGTTTGCCGATAGCTTTGCTGCACTGGATGCGGATATCTTTTCCGTGCAGGAGACGAAAATGCAGCCCGGCCAGGCAGATTTTGCACCGGAAGGGTATTTTGAATATACTCATTCAGCAGAGAAAAAAGGCTATTTGGGAACGGCATGCTGGTGCAGGCAGGAGCCTTTGGCGGTCACGACGGGTATTGGTGTTGAGCAGCATGACCACGAAGGACGGGTACTGACACTGGAATATCCGCAGTTTTATCTGGTCAACTGCTACACGCCCAATAGTCAGGACGGATTGAAGCGGCTGGATTACCGGATGGAATGGGAGGATGCATTCCGGGCATACCTGCTGGCGCTGGATGCAAAAAAGCCGGTCATCCTTTGTGGGGATCTGAACGTTGCCCACACGGAGATGGATATCAAAAATGCAAAAACAAACCGCATGAGTGCTGGTTTTACGGACCAGGAACGTGCCAAGATGTCTGAGCTGCTGGAGGCAGGCTTTGCGGACAGCTTCCGTTTGCTGCATCCGGAGGAAGTAAAGTACAGCTGGTGGAGCTATCGCTTCCGTGCAAGAGAAAAGAATGCGGGCTGGCGCATCGACTATTTTTTGGTCTCGCAACGCATTGCGGATAAAGTGCGTGCGGCAGAGATCCACAACGAGGTCTTTGGGTCGGATCACTGCCCGGTAGAACTGGTCATTGACTTATAAGAAAAAGGAGAAAATTATGCTCAAATACTATCTGTTGGTCTTTTTTGTCTCGATGGTGCCGGTCATTGAGCTGCGTGGCGCCATCCCCATTGGTCTTGGTCTGGGCCTGCCGGTGCTGCCTACCTACATCATCTGCGTGCTGGGCAATATGCTGCCGGTGCCGATCATCTATCTGTTTGCCCGCAGGTTCCTGATCTGGGGCTGCGACAAGCCCCTGATCGGCAAGATCTGCAAGTTCTTTATCGTTAAAGGTGAAAAAGGCGGCCGTAAGCTGGAAGAAAAGGCGGGTCGTGGACTGACCGTGGCGCTGCTGCTGTTTGTTGGCATCCCGCTGCCGGGTACCGGTGCATGGACCGGTACACTGGCCGGATCGATCCTGGATATGAAATTCAAGGATGTTCTGATCGCCTGCATGGGCGGCGTTTTGCTGGCAGGGATCCTGATCGGACTGGCCAGTGCAGGCCTGCTGGGTGCCTTGAGCGGATTGTTTGCCGTGGCGTGAACCGTCAAAACCAACTTCTCTTTGTCGTGGAAAATGACAATAGCATTTCCGGGCGGAGTGTGCTAGAATGGATAGCGATGTGTTTGAAGCTGGCTGCAGACAGCAGAGGGCTGGAAAGGAACGATAACGACCATGGATCAGGTACTCAATCAAAAGATCGACGCATTTATTGCGGAGAACAAGGAGCAGATCTTAAAGGATATTGCGGAATTGGTGGCCATTAACAGCGTGGAAGGCAAACCGGAGGAGGGGGCACCGTTCGGTGCAGGCCCCCGTGCGGCTCTGGATAAGACACTGGAGATCGCAGCAGGTATGGGCCTTACGACCCGCAACTGCGAGAACTATATGGGATATGCAGAGCTGGCCGGTGCGGATCCGGAAAAGTATCTGGCTACCATCTGCCATGTGGATGTTGTGCCCGAGGGCAATGGCTGGACCGGGGATCCGTTCCAGATGCGCCAGCAGGATGGATGGATCATCGGCAGAGGCGTTTCGGACGACAAGGGTCCGATGATCGTTACCTTGTATGTGCTCAAGTTCCTCAAGGAACAGGGGTATGAGCTGCGCTATCCCATCCGTGCGCTGATCGGTGACAACGAGGAGACCCATATGCAGGATGTGGAATACTACCTCAAAAACTATCCGGCACCGGTATTCTGCTTTACGCCGGATGCGGAGTTCCCGGTCTGCAATGGCGAAAAAGGCCATTATGGCGCTAATATCATCAGCCCGGTATGCAGCGGCCTGATTGCGGATTTTGAGGGCGGCGTTGCGAACAATGCAGTGCCGGACCGTGCAAGCGCATTGATCCGGACGGACATCTCCAAGCTGCGCAATGCGCCCAATATCACGCTGGAGCCGGAAGGCGACGGCGTGCGCATCCGTGGCTGGGGCAAGGCTGGCCATGCCGCCATGCCGGAAGGAACCGTCAATGCCATTGGTCTGGTGGTGGAGTATCTGTTGGACAACGGCCTGTGCAATGATGCGGAGCGTGCATATCTGGAAGCACTGCATAAGCTGCACTCCTCTACGGCTGGCAAGGGCCTGGGTGTGGACTGCGCAGACGGTCCCTTTGGGCCGCTGACCATTATTGGCGGCCGTATCTATATGGAGGATGGCAAGATGGTGCAGACCATCGACAGCCGTTTCCCCACCTGCACCAATGGAGAGCAGCTGACCGAAAAGCTGCGCACGGCTTTGGGAGCAGGCGCACAGCTGTGCGATGTGGATGCAGCGGAGCCGTTCTATATTGAGGCAGACAGCCCGGCGATCCAGGCCTGCATCAATACCTACAACGAGGTCACCGGTGAGGAGGCCAAGCCTTTCACCATGGGCGGAGGCACCTATGCCCGCCATTTCCCGTATGCAGTGAGTTTTGGCCCGGAACACGTGGATCTGGAGCTGCCCTCCTTTGGCGGACCGATGCACGGTGCAAACGAGGCCGCTCCGGTGGACAAGCTGCTGGAAGCCATCAAAATCTATATCCTGGCGCTGCTGCGTCTGGAGCAGATCGACTTCTGAGGAACGCACATGAAGATCCTGATCATTGACGGACAGGGCGGCGGTTTGGGCCGTCAGCTGGTGGCAGCGCTGAGCGCTGCCTGTCCCGAGGCGGAGCTGACTGCGGTGGGGACGAATAGTCTTGCGGCCAGTGCAATGCTCAAAGCAGGTGCGCAGCGTGCGGCCACCGGTGAAAATGCAGTGGTGGTCAACTGCCGTCATGCGGATATCATTGTGGGGCCGCTGGGCATCGTGATCGCAGACGCACTGCTGGGAGAGATCACGCCGGCGATGGCTGCGGCGGTGTGTCAGAGCGGTGCCAAAAGGGTGCTGATCCCGGTCAATCACTGTGATAACTATATTGTGGGTGTACCGGAGCAACCCATCGGGGATCTGGTGCAGGCCGCAGTGCGCAAGGTAAAAGAACTAAGCATCGGAAACTGCAGATAATTACAAAAAAGCAGACGACACTGGCGTGAGCCGGGAGTCGTCTGCTTTTTTACAACGATAAGGTATTGATAGAAGGGGACCTTAGTGTCCGGCCTGCTGGTCGGGGGAAGGTGTTTTGCGGGGAGGGGGTGGTGTGTCGCCCTGGGCAGCTTTTTCCAGTGTGCCAATGCGGCGGTCCAGCTCGGTCAGGCGCTGTGCGACCACATCCGGCAGATCCTGCTGGTCCAGATCGTCTGCGGGGACGACGGCCTTGTTGTTGATGCGTACTACCTCAGCCGGAACACCAACAGCGGTACAGTTGGCAGGCAGATTGTGTAATACCACGCTGCCGGCACCAACGCGCGCATTGTCGCCGATATAGACCGGACCAAGCACCTTGGTGCCTGCGCCGATCAACACATTGTTGCCCAGGGTGGGGTGGCGTTTGCCGGTGTCCTTACCGGTGCCGCCCAGTGTGACGCCATGGTAAATGGTGCAGTTGTCGCCGATGACAGTTGTTTCGCCAAAGACGACACCCATGCCGTGGTCGATGAACAGGCATTTGCCGATGGTGGCACCCGGGTGGATCTCGATGCCGGTACGGTGCCGGCCATGCTGGCTGACCCAGCGCGCCAGGAAAAAGTGTTTGTGTTCAAACAACCAGTGTGCAATGCGGTGATAGACCAGGATATGAAAACCAGGATAAAGCAACATGACCTCCAGTACACTGCGTGCGGCGGGGTCCTTGCGCTGAATGTTCCGTGCATCCTCCAACAATCCCATGGAAATACCTCTCTTTCCTGCATATTGCCCCGAATGACGGGCAATGGTACCCCCTTATAATAACACAGCTTTAAGGCAATGTACAGTAATAAGGTTGGCAGGAAATTGCAGCGTTTCGGGATGGGACGGCAGCGGAAAGTGGTACTTTTAGTGAGTGTAACTAAAAATCAGAGCAACTGGAACAAAACGTTTTCACAAGGAACGATATAGATAAGCATTGACACTTTTTGTGGTTTTATGCTAAACTATCATAAGAAAAATATGTGTTGAAAGGAGAACAACCACCATGCTGTGCAACGTGATGCGTCAGGAACTGAAAGATCAGTTCGCATCTGGTTTTGTCGTGGGTGCGTTGTTTCCTTTTTGTGCGATGTAGACTTTTCCCCATTGGGGAAAAGTTTTTTTTTGCCCCAAAATCGGGTCGGAGAAGAAAAAACTGGTTTTTGGAAAGGAAATATCATGCTGCTGATCAATGCTTTGAATGCGGGAGGCTGCCCTACACAGGTTTATCTGAAGGATGGAAAGATCGCTGCCATCGGGCAGGAGCTCTCCGCGCTGGTGGGCGATAATGAGACGGTCATCGACGCTGGCGGGCTGACGGTGCTGCCTGCTTTTGTGGACCTGCACTGCCACTGGCGCACCCCGGGATTTGAATATAAAGAAGATATCGAGACGGGCAGCCGTGCGGCTGCGGCGGGCGGCTATACCTTTGTAAACCTGATGCCCAACACAAAGCCGGTCTGCTCGACTGCAGCACAGGCTATGATGGTGGAGCAGAAGGCTGCAGAGGTGGGGCTGTGCGATGCGAACCAGACGGTATCCATCACCAAGGATTTTGATGGCGAGACCATCGACCACCTCAAAACACTGCCGGCATCGGTCAAATTTGTAACCGAGGACGGCCGCGGCGTGCAGAACAACGCTACCATGGCACGGGCGTTTGCCATCTGCACGAAGCGTGATATCACGGTTATGAGCCATGCCGAAGATATGGAGATCAGCCCCTGGGACTACCGTCTGGCAGAGGAACTGGAAACGGTGCGGAACTGCTACCTGAGCGAGTACTATCAGACCCGGCTGCATCTGTGCCATGTGTCTACCAGAGGAGCGCTGGATGCGGTCCGTATCGCAAAGCTGCACGGAGCACCGGTCACCTGCGAGGTGACACCGCACCATTTGTGGTTTGATGATGAGAGCTGCGATTACAGAGTCAATCCGCCCATCCGCTCGGCTGACGACGTCAAGGCGCTGGTGGAGGGTATTTGTACGGGTGTGGTGGATGCCATTGCTACCGACCACGCACCCCATAGCGAAGAGGATAAGTTCAAAGGTGCTGCCGGTATGGTGGGCAGTGAGACGGCATTTGGCGTTTGCTACACCAAGCTCTGCAAGCAGGAAGGTCTTCCGCTGGAGACGCTGGTGAATCTGATGAGCACGAACCCGGCGGCGATCATGGGATTGGCCAAGGGGCGGCTGGAGATCGGCTACGACGCTGACCTGGTGCTGGTGGATCTGGATACGCCTTACACGGTGGACAAGGAAAAGCTCCACTCCAAATCCAAGAACTGCCCTTACGATGGAGTCGAGCTGTACGGTAAGGTCATTGCCACCATCAAGGGCGGCACACTGACCTACCAGGCAGAAGAATAAGCTTTTGAAGATCGGTTTGATTACAGGAGGAACTTAAAATGACCAACATGGATAAACTTTACGAAGCAGTTGCAGCCCGTGGCCCGGTGTGCGTAGGTCTGGATACCGATTTTGGCTATCTGCCGGAAGACTTTGTGGATACTGCCCTGACCAGGGGTGAGAATATCGTCCGTTTCAACAAGCAGCTCATTGATGCTACCAAGTCTGTAGCGGGCTGCTACAAGGTGCAGGTGGCCTATTACGAGGCTCTGGGCCTGGATGGTCTGCGCGCTTATGCTGAGACCCTGAAGGCAGTGCGTGAGGCTGGCATCCCGGTCATTGCAGACATCAAGCGCGGCGATATTGCAAAGACTGCAGAAATGTATGCGATGGGTCACTTTACGGGTGACTTTGAGTCTGATTTTGTCACTCTGGCACCCTATATGGGACTGGATTCCATCAGCCCCTATCTGCCCTATGCTGAAAAGCAGGGCAAGGGTCTGTTCGTGCTCTGCCGTACCTCCAACGGCGGCGCAAAGGACTTTGAGTACGAGAAGCTGGCAGACGGCCGCCATGTCTACGATCTGGTGGGCGACAAGCTGAACGCACTGGGCAAGGACTATATGGGTGAGCACGGCTACTCCTCCATCGGTCTGGTCATCGGCGGCACTCACATTGAGGAGGCGACCGAGATCCGTGCAAAGTATAAGGACAGCTTCTTCCTCATCCCGGGCTATGGCGCACAGGGCGGCAAGGCTGAAGACATTGCCCAGTATCTGACCGCAGGCAACGGCGGTGTGGTCAACTCCAGCCGCGGCATCCTGCTGGCGTACAAGAAGCAGCCCGGCACCCGCTTTGATGAAGCTGCTTACAATGAATGTGTCAATATGAAGGAGGCAATTGCTCATGCGTGCAGTCTGCTGTGAGGCGACCGTCCTGCGCCACGAGGCGGTGACGGAGGATGTCCGTTTGCTGACCGTCCGCTGGAGCGATGCGGACCATCAGCCCCATGCAGGGCAGTTCTTCACCCTGCGGGCATGGGCTGCCAACGAAGCACCGTTCCTCTCCCGCCCGATCAGCGTCCATAGCTGGGACGCACAGACCCAGACCCTGGAATTTTTGTATCAGGTGGTGGGTGAAGGCACCGAGAAGATCGCTGATTTGAAGGAGGGGGAAACCTTCCAGCTTACCGGCCCGATGGGCAACGGTTTTGATGTCAAGAGCATTGCGGAGCAGTACAAGAAGATCGCCGTAGTAGGCGGCGGCATCGGCACCGCACCCATGTACCAGCTCACCCGTGAGCTGGCAGAGGCGGGGGTCAAACCGGATGTGTTCTTCGGATTCCGGGATACGCCTTACTGCATGGAGGAATACCGCTCCATTGCAAACTGCGTTAAAGTTTCCACCGACACAGGTGCAGTAGGCTTCCATGGGTTTGTCACCCAGCTTTATGACCCGGCGGATTATGATGTTGTGCTGGTGTGCGGCCCAACGGTGATGATGAAAAACGCCGCCCGTCTGTGTGCAGAAAAAGGTACGCCCTGCCTGGTAAGCCTGGAGAAAAAGATGGCCTGCGGCATTGGCGCCTGCCTTGGCTGCACCTGCCAGACCAAGGGCGGCGAAGGCAAGAGCGTGTGCAAGCACGGCCCGGTGTTTGATGCAACGGAGGTGTTCTTCTGATGGCGGATCTGAAAACGAACCTGCTGGGCTTTTCGATGAACAGCCCGATCATTGGTGCCTCCGGTACGGTAGGCTATGGTGTGGAGTATGAGGAGCTGGCGGATTTTACAAAGATCGGCGGCATTTCCGGTAAGGGCCTGACCCTGTATGGTCAGTATGGCAACAAGGGCGAGCGCCTGTGGGAAACACCCTCCGGACTGATCAACAGCATTGGTCTGCAGAACCCCGGTGTGCAGCATTTTATCGATGTGGAGCTGCCGGAAATGCTGGAGCTCAAGCAGAAGTACGGAACGGTGGCCATTGCAAACCTGGGCGGCCACAGTGAAGAAGAGTACATCGAAGGTGCAGCCCTGCTCAGCGAGAGTGCGGTGGATATCATTGAGCTGAACATTTCCTGCCCCAACGTCAAGGTGGGAGGAATGGCCTACGGTGTGAAAGCAGATGCCGCCGGTGCGGTGGTGCGCATGGTGCGCGACGTCTGCAAAAAGCCGTTGATGGTCAAGCTCAGCCCGCAGGCAGAGAACATCCCGGAGATGTGCAAGGCAGTGGAAGCCGCCGGTGCAGATGCCATCAGCCTGACCAACACCTTTCAGGCCTGTGCCATTGATCTGGAAAAGCGCCGCCCGGTGTTCGACAATATCTTTGCGGGTCTGTCCGGCCCGGCGGTGCGTCCCATCGCTCTGCGCATGACATGGCAGGCAGTGGGTGCGGTGAACATCCCGGTCGTGGGTCTGGGCGGCATTGCAACCGGCAAGGATGCGCTGGAGTTTGTTATGGCAGGCGCCACTGCAGTGCAGGTGGGCGCTGCAAACTTTGCAAACCCCCGTGCGATGGAGACCATTGCGGACGAGATGGCACAGTGGATGGATGCCCACGGGGTAAAGACGCTGGACGAGATCCGCGGATGTGCCCGATAATGCGCATAAATAGGACGAATGTGAAAAAATATGCGTATAATATAAAAATAAAGCATAAATTTGCAATTCTTGTCTGACCGTGATACAATACGATTTGAACAATGGAATAGAGAGGTAACGATTATGAAAGACGCACTTGAAGTTTTGAAGAGCTGTGACGCATTTTTGGAAGGTCACTTCCTGCTTTCTTCCGGCAGACACTCCAGCGCATACTGCCAGATGGCATATCTGCAGCAGTATCCGGACCGTTGTGCTGATGTGATGGAGCATGTTGCGGAGAAAATCAAAGAGCTGGATGTGGATGTGATCGTCGGACCTGCGATGGGCGGCATCGTGTATGCATACGAGCTGGCTCGCCAGACCGGCAAGCGTGCCATCTTTACTGAGCGTGTGGACAACGTGATGACCCTCAAGCGCTTTGCCATCAATCCGGGCGAAAAGTGCCTGATCGCAGAGGACGTTGTGACCACCGGTATCTCCTCGCTGGAGACCAAGCGTGTCATCGAGGAAGCAGGCGGCATCTGCCTGGGCATCACCTGCGTGGTGGACCGCACCAAGCCCGAGGCACCGTCGCCCATCCCCATCGTGGCAAGTGCCCTGAAACTGGATCTGCCCAACTACGCACCGGAAGAGTGCCCCATCTGCAAGGAGGGCAAGCTGCCGCTGGTGCATCTGGGCAGCCGCAAGATGAAGCAGGAAGCAAAACAGACCCTGTAAACAGAAGATTTGGCAAACGTGTTTGAAACGAGGGAAAGTATGAACGCATATCTTCTTTTGGCAAACGGAATGGTCTTTACCGGTCAGTCGGTGGGTGCAGAGGGCGTCACCGTGGGTGAGGTCGTATTTGCCACCGGCATGGTGGGTTTTCAGGAGACTTTGACCGACCCCAGTTACTATGGACAGATCATTACCCAGACCTATCCGCTGATCGGCAACTATGGCATGAACAGTGAGGACATGGAGTCTGAAAAGATCTGGGCAAAGGGCTATATCGTGCGGGAGGCGTGCAAGACGCCTTCGAACTGGCGCTGCGAAGAAACCCTGGACAGCTTTTTGAAAAAGAACAATACCATTGGCATCGAGGGCATTGATACCCGCCACCTGACCCGCATCATCCGGGAGAGCGGCGTGATGAACGGTGCTATTCTGACCACCTTTGATCCTGCCGACCCGGCAAATAAGGCTGAGACTGAAGCACTGCTGGAACAGATCCGTGCTTATGCAGTGACCGATGCGGTCAGGAACGTGACCTGCGCAGAGCCCCAGGTCTATAACCCGGAGGGCGAGACTCACATCGTGCTGATGCACTACGGCTGCAAGCGCAACATCGTGCGCTGCCTTGTCAAGCGTGGCTGCAAGGTGACGGTCATGCCCGGCTTTGCAACGGCAGAGCAGGTGGCAGCACTGGCACCGGACGGCATTATGCTGTCCAATGGCCCCGGTGACCCGGCAGAGCCTGTGGAGATCATTGAGAACCTGAAAAAGATCTTTGAGCTGAATATCCCCACCTTTGGCATCTGTCTGGGACATCAGCTGTCTGCCCTGGCAGCCGGCGCAAAGACCATCAAGCTGAAGTACGGCCACCGCGGTGCAAACCAGCCGGTCACCGACTTTGCTTCTGGCCGTACCTTTATCACCAGCCAGAACCACGGTTATGCAGTGGTGGGTGACGAGCTGCCCGCTGAGATGGGCGAAGTGGCACAGGTGAATGCAAACGACGGCACCTGCGAGGGTATCCAGTATAAAAAGTGGAACTGCTTTACGGTTCAGTTCCACCCGGAGGCAAACGGCGGGCCTAAGGACACTGAGTTTTTGTTCGACCGTTTCCTGAACAACGTCAAAGCAGCAAAGGAGGCACACTGAGATGCCTAAGGACCCCAGAATCAAAAAGGTGCTGGTCATTGGCTCCGGCCCCATCATCATCGGTCAGGCAGCAGAGTTTGACTACTCTGGTACTCAGGCCTGCCGTGCCCTGAAGGCAGAAGGCATTGAGACTGTTCTGCTCAACTCCAATCCTGCAACCATCATGACCGACCCGGATGTGGCGGATCATGTTTACATCGAGCCCATGACCCTTGAAGTTGTGGAGCGCATCCTTGACATTGAAAAGCCGGACTCGGTTCTGCCCAATCTGGGCGGCCAGATGGGTCTGAACCTTTCGATGGAGCTGGCACGTTCCGGTTATCTGGACCGCACCGGTATCCGCCTGCTGGCCTGCAAACCGGAGACCATCGACCGCGCAGAGGACCGTGAGCTGTTCAAGGAGACGATGGAAAAGCTCAATCAGCCCATCATCCCCTCCGAGGTTGTAGAATCGCTGGAAGATGCACTGGCCTGTGCGGACCGTATCGGTTACCCGGTCATCGTGCGTCCTGCCTTTACCATGGGCGGTACTGGCGGCGGCATCTGCGAGACGAGAGAAAAGCTCATCGAGATCGGCACCAACGGCCTGCGGCTTTCCCCCATCCATCAGATCCTGGTGGAAAAGTGCATCGCCGGCTGGAAAGAGATCGAGTATGAGGTCATGCGTGACCACAAGGGCAATGTGATCACGGTTTGCAATATGGAAAACCTGGACCCCGTTGGTATCCATACCGGTGACTCGGTGGTCGTGGCTCCCTCTCAGACCCTGACCGACTACGAATATCAGATGCTGCGCACTGCTGCACTGGACATTATCACTGAGCTGGGCATTGAAGGCGGCTGCAACTGCCAGTTTGCACTCAACCCGGATACCTTTGATTATGCAGTCATCGAGGTCAACCCTCGTGTGTCCCGTTCTTCGGCGTTGGCCTCCAAGGCGACCGGCTACCCCATCGCCAAGGTTGCGACCAAGATCGCCATCGGCTATACGCTGGACGAGATCACCAACGATGTCACCGGCAAGACCTGTGCCTGCTTTGAGCCTGCACTGGACTATATCGTGGTCAAGTATCCGAAGTGGCCTTTTGATAAGTTCGTCTACGCCGACAAGTCTCTGGGCACTCAGATGATGGCCACCGGCGAGGTCATGAGCATCGGTAACAGCTTTGAGGCAGCCATGATGAAGGCGGTCTCCTCCATTGAGCTGGGCATGGATACCCTGACCCACAAGCCCTTTGAGGAGCTGACCGACGCCGAGATCATTGAACATATGCATGTTCAGGATGCTGAGCGTGTATTCTGTGTTTACGAGGCCCTCAAGCGTCATATTCCGCATCAGACCATCTTTGATATTACCAAGATCGACTGGTGGTTCCTGGATAAGATGCAGCATCTGGCAGATCTTGAGATGGGACTGGCTGCCTGCCATGGTGTGCTGACCGAGGCACAGTACAAGGAGGCCAAGAAGTATGGCTTCCAGGACAAGACCATCAAGCGTCTGGCACAGGTGGAGGCACTCCCGGTGGAGAACTACCGTGCAGGCTTTAAGATGGTAGATACCTGTGCAGCAGAGTTCTCGGCGAATACCCCTTACTTCTACTCCACCTACGACGGCGACAACGAAGCTGCTGAGTTTATCGCTCAGAAGGACGCTGCTGCGGAAGCAGCCGGTGAGCCGAAAAAGAAGAAGGTTCTGGTCTTTGGCTCCGGTCCTATCCGTATCGGTCAGGGCATTGAGTTTGATTACTGCTCGGTACATTGTGTCTGGACCCTGAAAAAGAATGGCTGCGAGGCGATCCTGGTCAACAATAATCCTGAGACTGTCTCTACAGACTTTGATACTGGTGACCGCCTCTACTTCGATCCGCTGAACCCGGAGAGCGTCGATAACATTATTGCCACTGAAAAGCCGGATGCTTGCGTGGTGCAGTTTGGCGGACAGACCGCTATCAAACTGGCCAAGCACATGGAGGAGATCGGGCTGCCGATCCTTGGCACCCCGGCGGATGCCATTGACGAGGCAGAGGACCGTGAACGCTTTGATGCATTGCTGGAGCGCTGCAACATCCCCCGTGCACCCGGCCGTACCGTTTATAATCTGGAGGAAGCACTTGCTGCGGCCAACGAGATCGGTCTGCCGGTGCTGATGCGTCCTTCCTACGTTCTGGGCGGCCAGAATATGATCGTTGCCTACAACCGTGCAGACATCGAGGAGTACATGGGCGTTATCACCGAGCACGTTGACATGGACCACCCTGTGCTGATCGATAAGTATGTCATGGGTACGGAATGTGAAGTGGATGCTATCTGCGATGGCGAAAACTTCCTGATTCCCGGCATTATGGAGCAGGTGGAGCGTACTGGTGTGCACTCTGGCGACTCCATCTGTGTTTACCCGGCACAGCACCTGACCCAGGCAGAGATCGACACCATGGTAGACTATACCGGTCGCTTTGCTCGTGAGCTGAAGGTGACTGGCCTGGTCAACGTCCAGTACGCAGTCTCCAACGGCAAGGTCTACGTCATTGAGGTCAACCCCCGTTCCTCCCGTACCGTGCCGTATATTTCCAAGGTCACCGGCGTACCCATGGTCGATCTGGCAGTGCGCTGCTGCCTGGGCGAAAAGCTGGTGGATATGGGGTATGGCATCGGTCTGCACCCCAATGCTCCCTATGTGGCAGTCAAGGTGCCGGTCTTCAGCTTTGAAAAGCTGCACGGCGTGGATACCCAGTTTGGTCCCGAGATGAAGTCTACCGGCGAGGTGCTGGGCATTGCACCCAACTACCATGATGCACTGCTCAAGGGTCTGATCGGTGCGGGTTATACCTTTAAGACTCCTGGCCCTGCAAGCTGCTGTATCTTCAGTGTGAAGGACAGCGATAAGCCGGAGTTTGTGGATATTGCCTGGAAGCTCAAGAGCATGGGTTACAAGCTTTATGGTACTGCTGGCACCTGTGCATGGCTCAACAAACATATGGTGCCTTGCAACGAGGTGCGCAATATGTCCGGTGAAGCGCCCAACATCGTGGATCTGTTCCAGAGCGGTCTGGTGGACTATGTCTTCTCCACCAGCGCAAAGGGCCGTGATCCCAAGCGTGACTCGGTGCGCCTGCGCCGCAAGGCGGTGGAGCTGAGCATCCCCTGCATCACTGCAGTGGATACTGCAAATGCACTGGTCAACTGTCTGCGCAGTGACCACAGCTTGGAGAATGTTCCGCTGGTGGACATTGCAACGCTGTATCAGAAACACTGAGTTTGTCTGATTATTTGTCCAAAATCCCAAAATTACAGGGCCTGCCGGATGGCAGGCCCTGTCTTTGTGAAGGATGTAGAGAAAATCCATTGGTTCGTGCGCAATATAATGCGTTTTGTGCGCAATCCCTCGTAAACAGGAGCGGCATTTGTTATACTCAACAACGCAAAAATTGCCAAAAGGACGTTACTTTTGGACATTCCAGGAGGATATAGATACATGACCCGTTCCCAGATGATCGAGACTGTGGCTCGTAAGACCGGCTTTACTGAAGCTCAGGTCGAAACCACGATGGACGCTATGTTTGACCAGATCGCGGATTGCCTGCGTGCGGACGAAAAGGTGACAATCGCAGGTTTTGGCCGTTTTGAGATGCGTCCCCGTAAGCCGAAGGCTTACACCAACCCCAAGACGAAAGTCTCCAGCCGTTTGGAGTCTACCTCCATTCCCGGCTTCAAGGCAAGCGGTCGTTTCAAGCAGAAGCTTGAGGCAGGCCGTACTGCTGCAAAGGCTGCTGAGGAGACCGTCTGATCTGACTTGCGAGATCTCGGACCCAGAGGAGCTGTACCGGCTTGCCGGTGCAGCTCCTTTTTGTTTTATGCTGACAAGTGCGGGATTTCATGGTATACTGTCTATAATCGTAAAAAAGAAGGATAGAACGGAGTTTTATAGATGCTTTACAGCGAATTGCAATGCAGCGAAGCCATCCACAAGGCCGTGGAGCG
>CAYXQN010000035.1:0-17420 GCA_964466825.1 uncultured Faecalibacterium sp.
GCGGACGTTGCGCTCTCTGGCACGCTGCATCTGGCTGATCTCGTACTGGGTGTACTTCTTGCCGTAAAACAAGAAGAAAAATATCTTTGAAATTATGGCTTGCGCTTTGCAGAACAAAAGTAATATAATAAATATGGTGAGGAGGGCAATTCCTCACCGGACAAGGCTCTTTATTTCAGCTCCATTGGGTAAAGGGCCTTGTTTTTTTGCTGAAAAAAGAGCCTGTCCGCTGACCGATCAGCTGACAGGCTCTTTTTCTTAGATAAAGGATGGACCACACCGTTACAAAAACAGTTCCAGGATAAACACCACAGCACAACAGGCAACAGAGACCTGGAACAAGCTTGCGCCGAACCAAGCGGCAGCAATGCCGATGACCAGTGCCGCTGCACCGGCGATGGGGCTTTGTGTTGCATTGACGATGGCCGGAAAGGTCATTACCGCCAGGGTCACATAGGGGACATAGTACAAGAAGGATTGGATGAACTGATTTTTAATGGGCTTTCGGATCAGGGTCAACGGTAGAATACGAATGGCGTAAGATACCAGTGCCATGACCGCAATATAAATATAATGGTTATGCGTCATGTTCGGCCTCCTGTTCTTTCCGGGGGAAGAAGACCGCAGCAGCACTGGAGATCAGTACGGTCAGCAGAATGGTGCGGGTGCCTTCCGACAGGGAGGCAACGCCGGGCAGATAGCTGCATACAAAGCTCAGTGCAAAACTGATGACGACCAGTACAGCCACGACTTTATCCTTGCGGGCAGGCGGGATGATGATGGCCAGGAACATTCCGTACAAGGCTACACTCAATGCGCTTACGACACGCAAAGGCAGCAGATTGCCTGCAATGATACCCAGCGCTGTGCCGGTGGCCCATGCAGGGGCGGCCAGCAGAATGGCACCGTAAGTATAATAGGGGTTCAGGCTGCCGGGCCTTGCAATGGTAATGCCAAACAACTCGTCGGTCACATCATACCCGATGAGCAGGCGGTGCCAAAAGGGGGTCTGTGGTGCAAAACGCTGTGCCAGAGCGCAGCTCATCAAAAGATACCGCGCATTGGCGATCAGGGTGATCACTGCGACCTCCAGATAGGTGGCATCGGCCATGATCAGAGCAAAAGCGGCGTATTCGCCAGCCGAGGCGTTGTTCAACAAGCTGACCAGAAAACCCTGAAAGGGCGAAAAGCCTGCCCTGCGTGCTGCAATGCCCAGCGAGAATGAAACTGCAAAATACCCCAGCGCAATGGGCACACCATCCCGCATTCCCTCGCAGAAGACTCGTTTGCTGAAGGCATAGACCGGCTTTTCAGCTTGAATAAGCTCCGGTGACAGGAGCTTATGTTCTGTCTCCATTTTATGATACTCCTTTCCCGTTTACAAAGACTATTTTTAATTATACACTTTCTTTGCAAAAGAGAAAAGAGGTGAAATTCGATTGATTTTACAACACAAAAGGTGAGCGGTCTTAATCGGCTGCTCACCTTTTTATAAGACAAATAAAACGGGCGATTCAGATGCCGGGTACCAGAAGATGCTGCGGACGTTCCAGCGTTTTCAGCTCCGGGTCCAGTCCGTTGGCTAAAAGGAGTTGAGAAGGGGAAACGTGAAAGTGCTTTGCGATCGCAAAAAGGTTTTCTTGTGCCTGAGCGTAATAAATGCGCAGCGTGACTTCCGGGGCAGCATTGGTCAGGGGGCCGGCCAGTTCCGCCGTTTCAAGCGTTTGCTGGGTCTTGCGGCTGAGGATCACGCCCTCGGTGCGGACGATCGCAGTGAGCTCCAGGTTTCCGCCGGTACAGCTGCACCGGACATCTTCTGTATACAGCCAGCACTCCGGATAGAGCTGTGCGTCTTCCGATGCAGTCAGCTTGAGCGGAAGGCTCAGATCCAGTGTTTTTTCGTAGCTTTCCAGTTCGGCAAGGCTGTTTTCGACAAAAACAGTAGCAGTAGCACGGGCCGAGAGCACGCAGGCGCTGCCTCTGGTCAGGATCTGGGTTGGTCCATAGGTGACAAAACACGCCCGCAGCTGTGCACCTGCATCCGGTAATGGACCGCTTCCGGTCACTTCAATGGTGTCGCTGATTTGTTCAGCGATGGACTCGGTAGTGATTTGCTGTGTGCGGAGCGTAAGTGACTGCTGGGTAGAAAAAGCATCTGATACATACTGGAGCTGATAAGGCCGCCAACTGCGCAGATGGAGCATTACGCTGGCGGTCAGCTGCTGTGCATTGCCCGTTTCATCCTGCGCAAGGGTAAAACCAATGGCTTCGGGCACACACAGGAACTGGCTGTCCTCGGTGACACCCTCCAGATCCAGTACCTGGTTCAATGGCAGCGAGGTGGCCTGGGTCAAAAGCGAGGGATCTCCCTCTGCACGCCAGACACATTGTACCTTGAGCTCGCCTTTTACCACAGCCTTGCCGGGCAGCAGCTTCAATTCCTGGACCAGAGGTGTTCCGGAGATATCCAGAATGGCAGCTGCTGTTTTGGGGAATTGAATGGTGCCTTCCAGTGTGATGAGCTTGTCAGCTACGGCGGTATTCCGCACGCCATGCAGGACCTGCAGCTGCTGTTCGACACCGCAATCTGCCAACGCTGTGATGACTTCGGTCTTGTTTTGGGTGTGTACCGATGCGATCAGGCTGACAGCACCCCGCAGCTCGATACGGCGTGGATTGACTGCACGGCTGTTGATGTACTCGGTCTGGTTTTCGACCACGGCGGTCCATGCGCTGAAGCTGAACTCCGGCAGTTCCAACTGTTTTGCAAAAGGAAGCTTCTGCTCGGTCTGGCACAGTCCGGCTTCGCCCTCCCCTTGGTAGAACACGGTACAGCGCAGGTAACCATCCAGGGTCAATCGTCCGGGCTGCAGCCGTTTTTGCAGGACAACGGGTTTTACAAAACATTTTACCAGCTTAAAAACCTGTGGCAGATAATCTGAGATCAGGATCTCGGTTTCCAGGGGCAGCTCTGCCTTGACCGTGCAGGTTGCACCGGCTTGCGGCAGACTGTCCCGAAAAATCTTTAACTCCATGCGGTATGCTCCTTTCCGGTTCCGTTTCTGTCTATAGATATGCGGCGGTCCTGCGCGTGATGACTGGACCATGGTACAAAACCGGACAAGAAAAAAGCTCCGCTGCAAAACAGCGGAGCAACCAAGACAAAGAACTTAACGGAACAGCTTGCGGCCGGCCCAGATGCAGATGCAGGCACCAACAACTGCAACGATGATATCGCCGATGAAGTTGGTTGCGCCAAAGCCGATCAGGCCGAACAGCAGATTGCCTACAAAACCGCCCAGAACACCCAGGACGATATTGCGCACAGCAGAAGTCTCGCTGCCCATGATGCGGCCGGCAATGTAACCGGCCAATGCGCCGATCAGAATACCAAAAATAAGACCTAACATAAAATACCTCCTAAATTAAAGCTCTGCGTTTTGCTGTGCAAAATGGCAGATGCCTTTTAAACAACAATTTGCACAATCCGGTTTGCGTGCATTGCAAACAGCTCGTCCATGCATGACGAACCGATGACACAGATCGCTGCCTTCTTCCGGCGGAATGATCTTCCACAACGCCATTTCAACTTTTTGCGGTTCCTTGATGTTGTCCACCAGACCGATTTTGTTGCAAAGCCGGATACAATGGGTATCTGTGACGATGGCGGGTTTGCCAAACACATCGCCCATGATAAGATTGGCGCTTTTGCGGCCTACACCGGGCAGGGCGAGCAGAGCTTCAAAGGTGGTGGGCACCTGACAATCGTACTGATCCCGCAGGACTCTCATACAGGCGGAAATGTCCCGGGCTTTTGAGTGCCCCAGACCACAGGGCTTTACAATGGCTTCGATCTGTTCAGGCTCGGCAGCTGCAAGAGCGGCTACATTGGGATACTGAGCAAACAAATCTTCGACCACCACATTGACCCGGGCATCGGTGCACTGTGCCGCCAGACGCACACTGACCAGAAGCTGCCAGGCGTGATCATAATCCAGCGTACAGCCGGCATCCGGATATTCCTCTTTTAAAAGACGGATCACTTCCAGAGCGAGTTCTTTTTTTGCGGCAAGCTCCTCAGGCGGGAGAGTGCGTGCTGGCATATCTGAAGACTCCTTTCGACCGATATGTACTGATAATACCACGTTTTGCGGATTTTGTAAACGTTGCTGAAAAATATCTGAGAATCATTTTCAGAAATGGGTTGTTCTGCAGGAAAAAATGCGATATAATATTCATGATAAAATGGAGAAACAGATAGGAGGGGAAAGGCGATGAACGAGCCATTGGCGCAGCGATTGCGCCCTAAAACACTGGCGGATGTGTGCGGTCAACAGCATTTGCTGGCACCGGGCAGAGTGTTCCGGCGCACGATTGAAAGCGGACGCATTCCCAATATGATCTTTTATGGGCCTTCTGGCACGGGCAAAACTACCGTAGCGCGTATTATTGCGGAGAACAGCGGTATGGTCCTGCACAAGCTCAACGGAACATCCTGCGGTACAGGGGACATCAAAGCAGTGCTCAAGGATATTGGTACGCTGGCCGCATCCGGAGGGATCCTGCTGTATCTGGACGAGATCCAGTATCTGAACAAAAAGCAGCAGCAGAGCCTTTTGGAGTGCATTGAAGATGGAACCGTGACGCTGATCGCCTCTACAACGGAAAACCCGTACTTCTATATTTATAATGCCTTGCTGTCCCGCTGTACGGTATTTGAGTTCAAATCCTTGTCGGCGGCAGATGTCCAGCGTGGCATACATAATGCGCTGGAGAGGCTTGCAGAAGGAGAGAGCGTTCCGATTTGTATGGATGAGGAAGCCTGCTCGTATCTGGCTGAGAGCGCAGGCGGTGACCTGCGAAAGGCTCTGGGCTGTCTGGATTTTGCGGTGACGGCTGCTCCTGTTGAGGATGGCCGGAAGTGTATCACGCTGGATATGGTCCAGCAGGTCACCCGACGCACGGCGATGCGCTATGATCGGGAAGGGGACGACCACTATGATATCGTCTCAGCTTACCAGAAATCCATGCGTGGCTCGGACCCGAATGCGGCGCTGCATTATCTGGCACGGCTGCTGGAGGCGGGGGATCTGCCATCGGCCTGCCGCAGACTGATGGTCTGTGCCTGCGAAGATGTGGGCCTGGCCTACCCGCAGATCATCCCCATCGTAAAAGCGGCAGTGGATGCTGCCAACATGGTCGGCTTGCCGGAAGCACGGATCCCGCTGGCAGATGCGGTTATTCTGGTGGCGACCAGCCCTAAATCCAACAGTGGAGAAGCGGCAATCGATGCGGCGCTGGCAGATGTACGGGCCGGGCGCACCGGGCCGATCCCGCGCCAGCTGCAGAACAAACATTTTGATGGAGAAGATGCGCTGGTGAAGGGGCAGAATTACAAATATGCCCATGAATTTGAACACCACTGGGTGGAACAGCAGTATCTGCCGGATGCCATTAAGGATGCAAAGTATTATACCTTTGGCGATAACCGGACCGAACAGGCTGCCCGTGCCTATTGGGCGGCGATCAAGGGTGAAGATAAAGTATAAAGAAAAGGAGCGAAAATATGCGTTACTCTAAACAGCGTGAGCTTGTGATGCAGACGGTGGAAAATCTCTGCGATCATCCTACAGCGGAAGAGATCTATGATGTGGCCATCCAGAACTGCCCGAACCTGAGTCTGGGCACGGTTTACCGCAACCTGAACAGTCTGGTGGAAGCAGGGCGTGTACGCCGTGTTTCTATTCCCGGACAGGCAGACCGGTTTGACCATACGCTGCCTTGGCACAGCCATATGTATTGCACTGCCTGCGGCAGCGTGACCGATGCCGATGTGGACGAAAAACAGGTGATGAAACTGGTCAAAAACCAAAAAGGTATGGTTCGGGACTGTGCGGTGGTTTTGCTGGGAATGTGCGAGGTTTGCTGCGCAAAGCAGGAAAATTCTGTTGCAAATGTTTGAAAATCGTGATCTGCCTCTTGCTCCAGACCGAGAAAGAGGGTATACTAAAAGGAGCTTTTGATAAAAGTAAAAAGACGTTCGCCGTGAGCGCACTTCCTTGTGCCCGGCGCAGAAGGATGGTTTGATTGGAATACATTCGTTTTGAACATAATAACATTGCTGCAGACCTGGTGCGTCAGAACTACGACACGCCCCCGCTGGCATTTGTGCACAGCTATGGCTGTCAGCAGAATGTGAACGATGGCGAGCGCATTAAGGGTGTGCTGATGGATATCGGCTATGGCCTGTGCGATAAGCCGGAGGATGCAGATCTTATTCTTTTTAATACCTGTGCTGTGCGTGAACATGCTGAGCAGCGTGTGTTTGGCAATGTGGGGGCACTCAAGGGTTTGAAAGAGAAAAAGCCCGGTCTGATCATTGGTCTGTGCGGTTGCATGGCCAACCAGAAGCATGTTGTGGAAAAGCTGCGCCAGAGCTATCCGTATGTGGATCTGGTCTTTGGTGTGGACGGCATTGATACGCTGCCGCAGCTCATTGCACAAAAACTGCAAAAGCATAAGCGTGTATTGCTGGATCCGGCACAGCGTCCGGTCATTGTGGAGGACATTCCCATCCGGCGTGAGAGCGAGTTCCGTGCCTGGCTGCCCATTATGTATGGCTGCGATAATTTCTGCACCTACTGCATCGTGCCCTATGTCCGCGGACGGGAAAAGAGCCGTAAACCGGGTGACATTCTGGCAGAGTTTCGGGGTCTGGTAGAAGCAGGATATAAAGAGATCACACTGTTGGGCCAGAACGTGAACAGCTACGGCAAGGGCTTGGAGGAACAGATCGATTTTTCGGACCTGCTCAATCTGCTGTGCACGGTGCCGGGTGACTACCATATCCGGTTTATGACCAGCCATCCCAAGGATGCCAGCCATAAACTGATCGATACCATTGCAGCACAGCCCAAGCTGTGCAAGCATCTGCATCTGCCGGTGCAGTGTGGTTCTGATCGGCTGCTGCAGGAGATGAACCGTCACTATACGGTGGACCAGTACATGGAACTGGTAGAATATGCCCGCAAAAAGATCCCGGGCATCACGTTCTCCAGCGATATTATCGTAGGTTTCCCCGGTGAGACGGAGGAGGATTTTGTCAAAACACTGCAGCTGGTGCAAAAAGTGGGCTATATGCAACTGTTTACCTTTATCTACTCCAAGCGCACCGGTACCAAGGCAGCTGAAATGCCCGATCCTACCCCTCGCAAGGAAAAGACCGACCGTATGACCCGTCTGCTCAAAACGCAGGATGAGATCGCTATGGCGCTGGTCAAAGCTCAGGTGGGGCAGACCGTTCGTGTCCTGGTGGAAGGCTACGGCCGAAAGGACGGCACATTGTCCGGCCGGTTGGACAATAACCTGACGGTGGAATTTGCAGCACAGGATACGCTGATGGGCCAGTATGCACAGGTCCGCCTGACGGATTCCCGTGCGACGGTGCTGCTGGGCGAGCTGGCAGAATAAGTGTTTCCGGGGCGAAGAACCCCTGAAGAATAATCAAATCATAAGGAGATTTACTACAATGGATTGCATTGATCTTTTCAAGCGTGCTGCTATGGCACTGCAGACCGATAACCGCTACCTGACTCTGGATCAGGCACGCAAGGCCAACGATAACAACGAAGCGCTGCAGAATATGATCGGCGAGTTCAATTTGGCCCGCATGGATCTGAATAACGAGATCGGCAAGACCGAGCGCAGCGACGAGCGCATTGCGGAGCTGAACGAGAAGGTCAATACCCTGTATGGCCAGATCATGGCAGATGAGGGTATGGTGGCATACAACGAGGCAAAGCGCGAGTGCGAGAACCTGGTCAATTATATCGACGCTATCATCAACACTGCAATGAACGGCGGCGATCCCATGACTGTGCAGGAGCCTTCTGCTTCCTGCACGGGTAGCTGCTCTACCTGCGGCGGCTGCCACTAAGTAAGAACGGACGGAACGCGGCTGTGCAATGTGCAGACCGCGTTTTGTTTGTAAAAAAGGTTACCGTCCGCAAACCGGATGTATCCGATCCACACAACGGAGAGAGGGACAAACCATGGCAGAGCTTTCGCCCATGATGCAGCAATATCTTGAGATCAAAAAACAGCACAAGGACGAGATCCTGTTTTATCGCATCGGCGATTTTTACGAGATGTTCTTTGAGGATGCGCTTACGGCCTCCAAGGAGCTGGATCTGACCTTGACCGGCAAGCAATGCGGTCTGGAGGAACGTGCACCGATGTGCGGTGTGCCGTTCCATAGCTACGAGAATTATGTGGCACGGCTGATCGGAAAGGGATATAAGGTAGCCATCTGTGAACAGGTGGAGGACCCCGCAAAAGCCAAAGGTCTGGTCAAGCGGGATATTATCCGCGTTGTCACGCCGGGTACTGTGATCGAGAGCAGTATGCTGCAGGATGACCGGAACAACTATATTGCCAGTATTTACGTGAAAGGGAAAAAGGCGGGCATTTGCTTTGCCGATGTTTCCACGGGCACGGCCCATATTACAGAGCTGAATGCAGCAAAGATCGCACCGGCGGTCATTACAGAGCTGTGCCGTTATCACCCCAGTGAGGTCCTGATGAATCCGGGTGTGCTGGATTGCCGGGAGATAACAGCTTACATAAAAAAGAATATGACCTGCTCGGTAGAGCTGGTGGAAGACGAGCGCTATGCGCCGGGTCTTGTTTCCTCTGCATTGGAAAAACAGTTTGGCCGGGACTGGCCGCAGGCAACTGGAATGCTTCAGGATGGTCTGGTGCGGTTTGCCATGGCGGCGTTGCTGGAATACCTCCACAATACTCAGATCAAGGGTGTGGAGCGTCTGAAGACTGTTATTGCGTATAACGAGGCGCAGTTTATGAGTCTGTCTCCGGTGACGCGTGCCAATCTGGAGTTGACTGAGACGCTGCGCGGCCGCGAGAAGCGCGGTACCCTGCTGTGGGTGCTGGATAAGACCAACACAGCAATGGGCAAACGAATGCTGCGGAGCTGGATCGAGCAGCCGCTGCTGTCCAGCGAGCTGATCAATCAGCGTTTGAATGCAGTTGAAAGTTTGGTGCGGCAGACGGTCGTGCGGGGTGATCTGATCGAGGAACTGCATTATGTTGCGGATATCGAGCGTCTGATGACCCGCACGGTGTACGGTTCGGCATCCCCTAAAGAGATCTATACCCTTGCCCAGACCTGCGAGCGCCTGCCTATGCTCCGCCAATATGCAGAAAACTGCGGCAGTACGGAACTGGAAGAACTGGCCCGGCAGATCGATATCCTGGAAGATATTAAGGCTGGTATTTATGCTGCTGTGGATCCGGAAGCGCCTTCTACATTGAAAGATGGAGGCGTGATCGCAAAAGGATACCATCCTGAGGTGGATGAGCTGCGTTCGATCCGGGATAACACCAAAGGAATATTGGCACAGTTGGAGGCACGCCTCCGGCAGGAGACCGGTATCCCTAAGTTGAAGATCGGCTATAACCATGTGTTTGGCTATTATATTGAGGTAAGTAACTCTTACAAGGCACAGGTGCCGGAGACTTATATTCGCAAACAGACCCTTACCAGTGGTGAACGCTACATCACGCAAGAACTAAAAGAGCTGGAAAGTAAGATCCTTGGCGCACATGAACGCCTGATCGCATTGGAGCGCCGGCTGTTCGAACAGCTGCTGGAGAGTATTGGCTCTCAGCTGGACCGCATCCAGCGTACCGCAAATGCTGTGGCAGAACTGGATGTACTGGCAGCTTTGGCACAAGTGGCAGCTGAAAATAACTATTGCCGTCCCATTGTGGATGACAGCGACGAGCTGATCATCCGGGAAGGCCGGCATCCAGTCGTGGAGCAGATGCTCAAAGGCAGCCTGTTTGTGCCAAACGACACGGTGCTGAACTGCGGAACAGACCGCTGCCTGATCATTACAGGGCCGAACATGGCGGGTAAATCCACTTATATGCGTCAGAACGCACTGATCGCACTGATGGCACAGATCGGTTCTTTTGTTCCCGCAGCAGAGTGCCATGTGGGTGTGGTGGATGCCATTTTCACCCGTATTGGTGCATCGGACGACCTGTCGGCAGGGCAGTCTACATTTATGGTGGAGATGACAGAGGTAGCGGAGATCCTGAAAAAAGCTACTGGGAAAAGCCTGGTCATTCTGGATGAGATCGGCCGTGGCACCTCTACTTTTGATGGCATGAGCATTGCCCGTGCGGTCGTGGAGCATATTTCGAACCCCCAAAAGGGTCTGGGCTGCAAGACCTTGTTTGCGACCCATTATCATGAACTGACGGAGTTGGAGAACACCATTGATGGTGTGAAAAACTATAACATTGCAGTCAAAAAGCGTGGCGAAGACATCACCTTCCTGCGCAGGATCGTCCGCGGACCGGCAGATGACAGCTATGGTATCGAGGTTGCAAAACTGGCAGGTCTGCCCGGCAGTGTGACCAAGCGTGCACACGAGGTGCTTCGCACACTGGAAGCAACAGCGCCGCAGAATAAAATCGAACAGATGGATTTTGATGAACTGCAGGAATACAATTCGCCCGCAGTTCCCAGCGAAATGATGGAAAAACTGGAGGCAGTGGATGTGGAGACATTGACTCCCATCGAAGCGCTTAATTTCCTGTATGAGTTGAAAAAGACCCTGAAAGGCAGCCTGAACGGCTAATGACAAAAGAGCAAGGGAGGTAGTACCCGAATGGCTGTGATCCATGTTTTGGACAAGCATACAGCTGAATTGATCGCAGCGGGCGAGGTGGTCGAACGGCCTGCGTCGGTCGTTAAAGAGCTGATCGAAAACTCCATTGACGCAGGTGCAACGCAGATCACTGTCAGCATTGAGTCCGGCGGCGTTAAGCTGATCGAGATCAGCGATAATGGAAGCGGTATCGAAGCTGAGTATATTTCTACAGCATTTGTCCGTCATGCTACCAGTAAGATCCAGAAATCGGATGATCTGTATAACATCCATACCTTGGGTTTTCGCGGCGAGGCATTGGCTTCCATTGCAAGCGTCTCCCGGGTGGAATTGCTGACCCGCACAGAGGTGGACGAATTTGCAACCATCTACCGCATTGACGGTGGGGAAGAAGTCTCGCGTGAGCCGGGGGCACGGGCGGTTGGCACCACGATCCGTGTGAGAGATCTGTTTTACAACACTCCTGCCCGTATGAAGTTTTTGAAAAAGGACTCCAGTGAGGGGACCTTTGTGGCAGATAATGTGACCCATGTGGCGCTCAGTCATCCGGAGGTCAGTGTCAAGTTTATCCGGGAAGGAAAACTCCAGTATGTCACACCTGGCGATGGTCAGCTGCGCAGTGCGGCCTATGCAGTGCTTGGCCGGGAGTTCAGCCGTGACCTGATCGAAGTGGACAGCAGTGAGGGTGTGTACCGGGTCAAAGGCCTTATCACGCCGCCAAAGAGCTGCAGGGCGAGCCGCAGTATGCAGCATTTTTACATCAATGGCCGTTATGTACGCAACCGGACAATGATGGCGGCAATGGAAACCGCTTTCAAAGGCACTACGATGCAGGGAAAGTTCCCCGGCGGCATCCTTATGCTAGATATGCCGGTAGATCTTGTGGACGTAAACGTTCATCCTGCAAAAATCGAAGCACGTTTTGCCCGCGAGAATGATGTGTTTGATGTGGTTTACCATGGTGTGAAGCTTGCGCTGGCCAGTCCGGGCACAGGAGAACGGCATTTCACCTTTGAAAGCAAGCGAACAGCAAAAATCGAAAAAGATGACGAAAACACGGGTGAAATTTCTGTGAAGCAAAAATGCTTTACAGGACTTTCGGCGGTTGTTTCGGGCCAAGCAGCCCCGGGGGCGCTGCCTGCTGCGCCCGTACTTGCAGTGGATGAGGTGCCTGTGGTGCAGGAGCCTTTGAAAAAATCGGAGCCGGTAGAGAATACAATGCCACGCTGGAGATCTGCCATAGCGCAGGAAGATATTCTGGACCCGTTCGTTACGCTGCATAGCCCCAAAAAGAGCGAGGGTACGGCGCCGGTGCTTCCGTTCCGAGTTGCGGCGGGTGAGTCGCAGTTGGATGTGGAACCGGAGCTGGATGCAACTGATGTCCATGAGGATAAGGATCGCATGGCGGCGTGGCTGCCGGTATCGGAAAAGCCTGCTGTAAAAGAGGTGCCGAAAGAAGCGCCTTCTTATAAAGAGGAACCTGTGACCGAGCAGGAACAGCCGGAACCGGAACTTTTGCCCGAGCCGGAGCAGCTCGACTTTGCGCCGGCAGAGGAAGAAGAGCCGTTGCGTTATGTGGGGGAGGTGTTCCGCACCTATATTCTGACGGAGCGGGGCGATGAGCTTTGTCTGATCGATAAGCATGCCGCCCATGAACGGCTGCTGTATGAGAAGCTTGCAGCAAACTACGGTAATGTTCCCAGCCAGATGCTGTTGGAGCCCGCTGCCATCAATCTGGCTGCAGAAGAAAAGCAGGTACTGCTGGATAACATCCCACTGCTGGAAAATGCGGGTCTGGAGATATCGGATTTTGGCGGCAATACGTTGGTGCTACGCGCGGTACCTGCAGATGTGGAGCCGCAGGATATCGAAAGTCTTCTGGTGGAGATCGCTGGCAAGCTGCTCCATGGTGGACGGGATGCGCTCACTGAGCACACAGAATGGGTGCTGCATTCTATCTCCTGCCGTGCTGCTATTAAAGCGGGCGATGCTTCGGCTCCGCAGGAGCTGATGGCACTGGCACAAAAGATCCTTTCCGGAGAAGTGCCGCCGTTCTGTCCGCATGGCCGTCCGTGCGTACTGAAACTCACCCGAAAGGAGCTGGAAAAACAGTTTGGACGCATTATGTAAACACTCTGTTGTCGCAGTAGTCGGTCCTACTGCGACAGGCAAGACCGCATTGGGCGTGGCTTTGGCAGAGCAGTTCGATGGCGAGATCATCAGTGCGGATTCTATGCAGATCTATCGGGGACTGGATGTTGGTACGGCCAAGGTCACCCCAGAGGAGACGCATGGTGTTTTGCACCATGGTGTTGATATCCTGACGCCGGAGCAGAATTTTAGTGTGGCTGATTTTACAGCTATGGCTTCGGCAAAGGAGCAGGAGATCACTGCACGGGGGAGACTGCCCTTGGTAGTAGGCGGCACAGGGCTTTATGTGCAAAGCCTGCTGTATGGGGTGCGTTTTACCGCAGAAAAAACACCTGAAGGGCTACGGGAGCAGTTGGCAGCAGAGCTTGCACAAAAGGGCGCTGCTGCGATGTATGAGCAGCTGCAGCAGGTGGACCCGGAAGCGGCTGCAGCGATCCATCCCAATAATCAAATCAGGGTCCTGCGTGCTCTGGAGCACTATCGTGCTACGGGAAAACGACTCAGCGAACAAAAAGCAGAGTCTCTTCCGCCTGAAAAGCCGTATCGAAGCCTGATTCTGGGACTGGATTTTCCGGAGCGTGCCGCTTTGTATGCCAAGATCGACCTGCGTGTGGATAAAATGCTGCAGGCAGACCTCCTGAAGGAAGCGGAACTGGTCTGGCAGAACCGTGACAGTTATCGAACGGCAGCGCAGGCTATCGGTTATAAAGAATTCTTTCCGTATTTTGAGCAGCAGGCGCCGCTGGAAATTTGTGTGGATAAGCTCAAGCAGGCATCCCGGAACTATGCAAAACGTCAGCTGACCTGGTTCCGCCATATGGACGGTGTTGTGTGGCTGGATGCCGGAGACCCGGCTCTGGTGCAAAAGGCCAGCCAGTTGACCCATGATTTTTTGGCGAAAGGGTGATCGCAAATGCCTCGTGAAAAGCAGAGAGCGCCGGGTGTGCCCCGGGTACTACAGGCAATGGCTTGGGTAATGGTGGCATTTTTGCTGGTTGCTGCAATTTATGCGTGCTATTTGATACTGCAGGTGCTGCTTCCCAAAAACACCTACGAAACGGCCCTGCTGGCTGTGGTGTCGGATACCGTGGAAGCAGATGGTGTGCTTTTGTTTGAAGAAAGTTACATTGCGGGTGCAGGGGAGCTTGGCTATCTGGTGGAAGATGGTGAGCGTGTCTCTGCGGGGACAGCAGTAGCAGAGATTTATACAAACGCTTCGCAGGCGGCGCTTCGGCAGGAGCTGACCCAGCTGGAAGAACAAATCACGCTGTTACAGAAATCACAGAATACAGCAACGCTGCAGTTGGATATGTTTCTCAAAGAGCGTTCGGCGGCGGTGTATGACCTGTTGGACACATTGGACCAGGGCGATTACGACACTGTAGTGGATGGCGAAAATGCGTATCTTCTGGCGCAGAATAAGCTGTGGATCGTAACAGGGGATGCAGCAGATTTTACAGAACAGATCGCAGTGCTGACCCGGCAGATGCAGTCGGTCCAGACGCAGCTTGGCACGCCTGCTCAGATCAAGGCGAATTCTACCGGTTACTTTGTACGTTCTACTGTCAGCGGACGTCTCAATGCATCTGCAACAGACATCCTGGCTTTGGATGCACAGCAGCTCAAAGCATATCTGGATTCAGAGCCGGAAGTGGCTTTGGAAGGTTACGCAGGCAAGCTGGTGTCCGGTTTTAGCTGGCAGTATGTTGGTGTCTGCACGGCAGAGCAGGGACAAAAACTTTTAGCTGCTGACGGAAAGCCGCTCAGCAAAGCGGTAAGCATTCGTTTCCCGGGCAGAATGGAACGTGCACTGAAGGCGACGATCACGCAGGTGCAGATCGATCCGGAAAATGGTCTGGCCCGGTTTGTGCTCAGCTGCAATGCTGTGAATGGTGATGTTCTCCAGCTGAACCATGCTTCGGCGCAGATCATCGTAGGAGAGACCGAGGGTCTGCTGGTTCCTGCGGCAGCAGTGCGCTACCAAAAGGAAGAACTTGCAGATCCCCAGACGCAGGGCGAGAATTATATTCCGGGTGTTTATGTGAAGTACGGCAACATTGCACGGTTCTGCAGGATCGATCCGGTAGATGAGGAACATCCGCTGATCCAACAGGATGAATATATCCTTGTTTTGCCCAAAGGAACCAGCGGATCGGTCAGTCAGGTACGCCTTTATGACGAGATCATCGTGTCCGGAAAAAATTTATACGACGGAAAGCTTTTATAGTTATTGACATCTGACGCAAAAAATCCGATAATAGATAGAGCTATTTGTATTCTTATGCAAAATGCCGGGCAGCTTTGGTGCTGCCTGATCGAAAGGAGCAGATTTCTATGTCTTGGCTGGACAATATCAAAAAGGGCCTGATTGGCGATGAGGAAGAGTATGAGGATCAGTTCATTGATGACGGCCCTCAGATGGTAAACAACAACAGCGGCAATGGCATTGGCTTCGAGGCTGAGGACGATGCAGCTGACGAGAGTGCAAAAAAGAACAAAGTGGTCAACATCAATGCCACTACGCAGCTCAAAGTTGTTCTGGTAAAGCCGGAGCGTTTTGAAGATGCAAGCACCATTGCAGATCACCTGAACAATAAGCGCACTGTGGTGCTCAACCTGGAGTCCACCGGCAAGGAAGTTTCCCGCCGGCTGGTCGACTTTTTGTCCGGTGTGGCGTATGCCAACAACGGACAGATCAAGCGGGTCGCAAACAGCACCTTTATTATTACCCCGTACAACGTAGATATCATGGGCGACCTGCTGGACGAGCTGGAAAACAATGGCGCGTTCTATTGAGCCGCAGCCCAAAGCGGTCAGGGGATTTATCCCGGCCCGTAACGATGAAGAACGCTTTTTAATGCGTCATATCGAAGATCTGGCCCGTACAGCGTATACCAGAGGCATTGCACGGTATTCCTGTTTTTTGAGCGATCGGGAGCAGGAACTGGCCCGTGCAGCGCTGGGACGCGCAAACGTGCAGGAAGGGTTTCGGTTTGAAGGCGGCTGGCCGGATGCAGAGCGGAAAGTGCTCTGCATTGAGCCGGAAGACAGCTATGGCGAATGTCCGGTGTGCTGTGTGCGGCTGCAATGCCGGGCACAAAGTGGTGCGGCACTGCCGGCACACAAGGACTATCTGGGCAGCCTGATGGGGCTGGAGCTGCGCAGAGAAGCACTGGGTGACATTATCCTGCCTGAAAACGAGCCGGGTACGGCATACGTTTTTGCGCTGGAGACGGCCGCTCAGCTGATCTGCCGGGAACTGTTTCAGGCGGGCCGTACAGAATTGACGACGGATCTGCTGGAAATGGATGAGGTGCCACAGTTTCCGGTTGCAGAACACGAAAAGCGTACGGCAACGGTTTCTTCGCTGCGGCTGGACGCAGTCCTGTCTGCTATGCTGCACTGCAGCCGTGGAATGGCTGCCGAACTGATCGAAGCCGGACGGGTAGAGATCAATCATCTGCCGCAGGATAAACCCCATGCCCCCGTTTATCAGGACGATGTGTTTACCGTACGCGGTAAAGGCCGCTACCGGCTGACAGCATTGCCCGGGAAAAGCAAAAAAGAGCGATTGATCATCGAGTTCTTTCAATATTAAAAGCAATGGAGGAAATGACTATGCTGACCCCGCAGGATGTCCGCTCTGTACAGTTTGAAAAAAATCTCCGAGGCTATCGGACAGAGGATGTGGACCGTTTTCTGGATAAGGTAGAGGAGCAGCTGATACAGGATAATACCCAGATGGAACAGCTGCGCAAGCAGATCGCAGACCTGACAGCTGAAAACCAGAAGCTCAAAGGTGAACTGCAAAGCTTTGAGGCGGACGGCGATATGCTGAAGAGTGCGCTGATCAATGCACAGCGCATGGGCGAAAACGTCATTCGCGAAGCCAACCAGAAGGCAGAGGAGATCCTGCACCGTGCAAATCTGCGCGGTGACGATGTGATCCGCGATGCTAACGAACTGCTGCAAAAAGCAACAGAGCGTGCGGATGAAATCGTGACCGAAGCAAATGATAAACGCATGGCAGAGGAACGTGAGTACGACCGTGTCCGTCTGGAAGTGACTCGGTTCAAGTCGGATGTCCTCAATATTTATCGTGCCCATGTGGAATCGCTGAGCCGTCTGCCGGAGTTCCAGAAAGAGGAAGACGCAGAGGAAGAAGCGGAGCCCGTGGAAGAAGATGTGACCCAGCAGGAAGATATGACCGCTGAGAACGCAGCAGCTCCCGCAGAGGAGCAGGAAATTGCCGAACCCGCCGCAGCGATCGAAAACGACAAAGCGGCTGACAGCAGCGAGGATTTTTGGGAAAAGGACGAGAGCCAGCTCAAATTGGATCCCCCTGCAGATCTGAAGCCGGACGCACCGGACTATGATGCATTTCAGGGCATCAAGTTCAGCGAATAAGGCGACCCATAAGCAAAAATAGAGGAGAGTGTAACCATTGGCTAAGAACAAATCCCAGTACGACAGTACCCTGAATCTGCCCAAGACTTTGTTTGAGATGCGTGCCGGTCTGCCCAAAAAGGAGCCGGTCATGCTCAAGGATTGGGATGACAATCACCTGTATAC
>CAYXQN010000036.1:0-17109 GCA_964466825.1 uncultured Faecalibacterium sp.
ACTTGCGCTTCTTCTCCACGTCGGTGATGACGTAGTTGATGGTGACCTCTGCTGCAGTGCCTGCGGTGGTGGGAACTGCGATGGTGAACACGGCATGCTTCTTGGTGGGGGCAACACCCTCCAGAGAACGGACGTCTGCAAACTCGGGGTTATTGATGATGATACCAATGCCCTTGGCGGTGTCCATGGCAGAACCGCCGCCGATGGTCACGATGCAGTCTGCTTCGGCAGCCTTGAATGCAGCAACACCATTCTGCACATTTTCAATGGTGGGGTTTGCCTTGATGTCACTGTAGACAGTGTAAGCAAAGCCGGCAGCATCCAGCAGGTCGGTAACTTTTGCGACAACACCAAACTTGATCAGATCGGGGTCAGTGCAGACGAAAGCTTTTTTGAAGCCGCGGGCGGTCAGTTCGGGAACAATGTTCTCGATTGCACCATGACCATGATAAGAAATCGTATTCAGAACAATGCGGTCAGCCATAATAAAGATCCTCCAATACATTTTGTGCCACAAAACAGCAACTTAATTCTGTAAGCAAGCATAGCATATCGTCAAATAATTTGCAATGTAATTTTGCGTCATTTTCGTAAAATTTTTTACACACATTGCAAAATATGTTGAAGATGTCTAAAATCCGGCAATTATGTTTGATGAAAAATCCGCAGCCGGTCTTTCAAAGACCAGGCTGCGGATAAGAAAAATCAAGTTATCAGCACTCGTCGTACTGCTTTTGCAGATAGTTTAAGCAATCCACCGAGTTTTCCGGCGTGGTATTTTCCAATGTGGCAAACACAAAGGGCTTTTCTCGCTTGGCAAACCGCAGGATAGTACGATAGTCGCCCATGCCGCCTTGTCCAGCACCAGTAGCCGCCAGCTGACCACCGGCATCTTTTCGCACAAAATCCTTGAAGTGGATCATGGCAACATCCTTGCCCAAAAGTTCGATGGCTTCAGCAAAGATATCTTCGCGGGCGTCCACATTTTCCATGTTCAACAGATTGACGGGGTCCAGCAGGATCTGCAGGTTGTGGCTGCCGATCTCATCCAGAACCTTACGGGCACGCTTGGCATCCGAAACGATATGCTTGACCACTGGTTCAATAGCAATCGTCACGCCATACTGTTCAGCACACCGCACGACCGGCTTGAAATTATTGATAAAGGTGGACAGAGCCTTGTCACTGCGGCATTCCGGGCAAAACTTGTACTCCGGGTTGGGGGCGCCAGTCTCTGTTCCCACCATACCGCAGCCCAACAGGCTTGCAAAGCGGATGTGAGCATAGTATTTTTCCTGAATTGTGTGCAGAGCGGCCTCGTCTGGATGTGCAAGGTTCAGATAATTGCCCAGCACGGCGATGTCGATACCGTTTTTCTCTAACAGATGCCGCAGATACAGTGCATAGCCTGGCGTCAACGCACTGGGGGTACAGGGGATCTCTGGCATGGATTTGCTCAGTGCCAGATGTGCACAGGTAAAACCACGCTGGCGCACCAAGGGGAGCACCTGCTCCATGGGCAGCTTTTCAGCGTCGTGTAATCGAAGTCCAAATTGGATCATGACAGGTTCCTCCGCTCTTTGCATCATTTTCTTCATAGCAAAAAGTCCCCGCCAGAAGGCGGGGACCACGATGGACCTGGAGGGATTCGAACCCTTGACCTCTCGGATGCGAACCGAACGCTCTCCCAACTGAGCTACAGGCCCTTAAGACTCTGTAAGTTTAACTCTTTTGAAAAGCGTTGTCAAGTTTTTTGGTGCGGTTTTCACACAAGAGCGGTCAGCGGTTGCCTAATTGCCAAAATGCAACTGCGCTGGCAGCGGCAACATTCAGCGAGTCGACCCCATGGGACATGGGGATCTTTACGGTATAGTCACAGGCGGCAATCGTGCTGTGGGCAAGGCCGTCGCCTTCAGTGCCCAGAATGACGGCCAGCTTTTCTTCTGATGTCAGCAGAGGATCATCAATGCTGACAGAACGGTCACTTAAAGCCATGGCGGCAGTTTTGAAGCCCAGCTTATGGAGCTGAGCCATGCCGTTGTCCGGCCAGTCGGCGGAGCAGCTGCCGATTTGTGCCCAGGGGACCTGAAAGACCGTTCCCATACTTACACGGACTGCTCGGCGGCACAAGGGGTCGCAGCAGGAGGGCGTGATAAGTACAGCATCCATATTCAAAGCAGCAGCACTGCGGAAGATCGCTCCAACATTGGTGGAGTCTACAATGCCTTCCAAAACAGCTACCCGATGTGCATTTTGGCAAACCTGCTCTACTGTGAGGGGAGTGGGACGGCGGAAGGCACACAGCACACCGCGGGTCAGTTCAAAACCTGTTAGTGCGGCCAGAACTTCACGGTCGGCGGTGTATACGGGGACATCCGGGCAGCGTGCCAGGATATCCTGAGCCTGACCAGTGATGTGCTTTCGCTCCATTAAGAGCGAAACTGGAGTGTAATTAGCATCCAGTGCCCGCAGAATGACTTTTGGACTTTCAGCAATAAAAATTCCTTTTTCAGGTTCCAGACGGTTGCGCAGCTGCGCCTGGGTCAGGCGGGCGTAAACGTCTAGTTCGGGTGCAGACAAGTCGGTGATCTCAATGATATCAGACATAAAAGGATTCTCCTTTTGAGCAGCTTTTTTACTATTCTATCACAAGATGCTCAGTAATGCAAAAAGGACTGGTGCGGCTGCACCAGTCCTTGAAAAGAACGATTGAGATCGATGGACGATCACTCGGAGCGAAGTGCCTTGACAGGGTCGCACTTGGAAGCGCTCTTTGCGGGGAACAAACCGCCAAGCATGGTCAACAGAGTGGCCAGTGCGATCAGCATGAGGCCAGCATCCAAAGGCAGTGCAGCAGTGATGGTAGCACTGTCGGACAGGGCACGGATGATCATGTTGCCGGGGACCAGCAGCAGCAGGCTCAGGCCGACACCGATACAGCCGGAGCACAGACCGATGATAAAGGTCTCGGCATTGAATACCTGAGATACATTGCTCTTGGAAGCGCCCATGGCACGCAGAATACCGATCTCTTTGCGGCGTTCCAACACGCTGATGTAGGTGATAACACCGATCATAATGGAGGAAACTACCAGAGAGATGGATACAAAGGCGATGAGCATATTACTGATCATGTTGATGATCTCGGTCACAGAGGTCATCATGGTGCCGACAAGGTCGGTATAACGGATGACCTTGTCATCCTCGCCATTGGCGGTGACGGCATCGTTATAGAGATCCAGCTCATCCACGATCAGAGCTTTGCTCTCGAAATCTCTGGGATAGATATAGATGGCGCTTGGTTTGGCAAAATCTGCATAACCAAGGCTCTGCAGGTTGCCGTCATAGGAGGCAGAAGAAGACGTCATGGAGGAACGCATTAGATCGCTCAGATCCTGCTCGGTCATGTTGAACTGGATCGCATTCTGGAATGCCTCTGCATCAAACTTCAAAGCGTTTTCCATCTGGGAACCCAGCTGGGAGAAACTGTCCTTCAGAGAACCCTGGATCTGAGTGCTCATCTGCTGCATCACAGTGCTGATCTTGCTCTGCAGGACCTCGGCGATCTGAGTGGAATAGCCTTCCATCATCGGGGTCAGGACCTTTTGCATGGCGTCTGCCAGCTGCTGCTGCAGATCGGAGTTCGCAAAGATCTCCTGCATAGAGCCGGACAGGATCTGCTGGAACTGTTCAGACTGCAGATAGGAGGAGAAGCCGATTTGATCCAGATGGAGAATGCCGTTGCCGACAACATAATCCTTGTAGCCACTCAACACTTTCTTTACGATAGACTGCATAGAGCCAGTGGGGATGGAGAGTTCCAGCTCGCCAAAGATGCTGCTCAGATCCATGTCCGGCATACTGTCTGCAGACATCTCAAAATCATTGGGATCAAACAAATTGGAAAAATCAAAGGAGTCACTGCTGAAGTCGAAGGCGCCGCTCAGGTCCAGCTGGATGGAGTCCATATCAAACTGGAAAGCGTTTTGCAGTGCATCGGTGTCCACCGAGAACAGAGAGTCCATTTTGAACGGATTTTCTGCTGCTGCGCCAAACTTCTCACCCGTGAAAACGTTGGTTGTGGAATCGGCAAGCTGCTTTTGAACGATCTCGCTGTTGGCAGCGCGCTGGATGACAAGGTTGGTCAGATCGTGGGTGTAGCCAATGCCCAGAGTCAGCATGGAAGTGGTTGCGTTTTCCTTAGGCTGCACAATGCCAACGATGGTCAGATCATCACCGGTTTCCAGCAGAGCGTTCATGAACTCAGTATCTTCGGACTTGTCCACCCAAAGGGAGTGGGACTCGTCGTATACAAACTGGTCTGCTCTGGAGACCAGTTTGAAGCTTTTGCCCAGGAAGTCGTCATAGGTATAGGTCCTGAAATCGTCAGGGATCTTTACATTCTGATTCTGGGCGAACTGCTGGATCATTTTGTCCAGTTCGGCATTGTCTCGCAGTCCCAGCGCGTACAGAACGTAGTCGGTCACCTTGCCGGAGGAATCCAACACCAGAATGCACTCGTTATATGCTTCCGGCCAGCGTCCGGCCTTGACGTCATACTGTGTTTCATACAGCGCCGGAGTTTCAGGCATTTCGTAGAATACGCTGGTGTCCATCATGGAAGACATGATGCTGTTGGAGGAGGAATCTGAACTGATGCCCAGAGCAGAAAGAGAAGAATCCGGGTTGACTTTGCGGTAACTGCCATCGCTGTTGACCCGATAGATGATGGGATTTACACTGTAGTGGTATTCAACTGCGGTGGAATTGGATCTGATCGTAGAATCGCTGCCGTCCAGATATGCTTTGAGCGACTCCAAATCGTTTGAAGTGATGCCGCTGACCATCTGGGTCACCAATTGGCGGACCGGGACCATGCCTTCCTGGGTGACCTCCTCAGAGTCACCGGTAGGCACGCGGGAAGCGATCATCGAGGTGAAGTCCATGCCGCTGCTCATGATCTGCAGCGGGTACTCGGACAGTGTGGAGCGCTCCATATCATCGATGTACTCGTTGACGCCGTTGGAGAGCGAAAGGATCAATGCAATGCCAATGATGCCGATGGAACCGGCAAATGCAGTAAGCAGTGTGCGGGCTTTTTTTGTTAACAGGTTGTTGAAGCTGAGCGAGAGCGAAGTCAGCAGAGACATGGAAGACTTGCCCAGATTTTTGTGTACAGGGGGTGTTGCAGCGTTGGTCTCCAGCTGATACGGCATACTGTCTGAAAGGATGACGCCATCCTTCAGATTAACGATACGGGTAGCGTATTGTTCAGCCAGTTCCGGGTTGTGGGTGACCATTACCACCAGCCGGTCATTGGCCACTTCCTTCAGCAGTTCCATCACCTGGATGCTCGTCTCGCTGTCCAATGCACCAGTGGGCTCGTCGGCCAACAGGATATCCGGGTTGTTGACCAGTGCACGGGCAATGGCCACGCGCTGCATCTGACCACCGGACATTTCGTTGGGACGCTTATGCAGCTGATTGCCCAGGCCTACTTTTTCCAAGGCTTCTGTTGCGCGGCGCTTACGTTCCGCACCCGAAATACCCGAGATAGTCAATGCGAGCTCAACGTTTGCAAGCACAGTCTGGTGCGGGATCAGATTGTAGCTCTGAAAGACAAAGCCGATCGTGTGGTTGCGGTAAGAGTCCCAGTCGCGGTCAGTATACTTTTTGGTGGAGATGCCGTTGATGATCAGATCGCCGCTGTCATAGCGGTCCAGACCGCCAATGATGTTCAGCAAAGTGGTCTTGCCGGAGCCACTGGGGCCGAGAATGGCGACAAACTCATTGTCGCGCAGGTTCAGGCTGACATCGTTCAGTGCGTTTTGAACGAGAGAACCTGTTTTGTACTGTTTGCGGATGTGTTCGATTTGGAGCATAGAAAGGACCTTTCTGGCGGCAGAGCGATGAAAAAATGCCGTCATTTGTTTGGGGTTGACGATGGATGAAAAGAACATTGTTCAAAAGCTGATTGATTATATCAGATTTTTATGAATAAACTGTGCATAAAAAGCAAAAAACGATCTTTGGATGCGATTTGTTCTTTTAACGGTCGGTATGCAGAATGGAGAAAAAGTTTTGCTTGCCGGAAAGTGGAAAAAAGACAGATTGAAATGATGTGTTGGATAAGTGAAAACAGGCGTCGCTTTTCTTGTAAAATAGACGCATAATAGGGATTGTGACCGTTTTATAGCGAACATAAACTGGAAATATAAAACAAGGGAATATATAATGCGGAAATACCCTTGTAGCGAGGAGGAAAAAACATGGAACGTACCTATTTACCAATGATCCGACATTTTTCGGCGATTGATGGTTTGCAGCAAGAGTACACCCTTGTGTACTCCCTGGACCAGGAAGCGGATGGTCGTTGTCGACTGACAATTTGCAGGACCGGAAATGACCAATGGATCGACAGCCGGTGTGTTGCGGAAACGCCGGAAGTCTGCTATCAAATTTTACGTTATCTGTGTGAAAATGGGGTTCAGCCGGAGATCTGGCAAGATGTTGTTACAGAACTGACGGCAAAAGAACAATGCGGGGAGAGGAGCGGCGTTCTGGTTTGACCTTTGAGCACGAGGATGAAGTTCTGCAAATTGCCCTTGCAAGCTACGATCCCAAAGAGCTTCGAGTACAAAAGAATTATCTGGAGGAGCAAAACTTTAAGCTCCAGTGTGATTGCTTTTGCACAGGAGAGTCTTTGCTGCGGCAGCTGCAGATTGTGAATATCTGGAGCAGCATATACAAACAATAAAGGCAGATGATGCAACACAACAGGCTGTAAAAGATATCGTTGCGGCAACCGCCCGGCTGGAACGGGCACTCAGCGAGAACTTTACGCTGATGGAGTTCCTGCAGGAACCGGACTGTTCCAAAAGAACAGTTGTCGATTTGTGCATACTGCTTCGTCAGGTAGCGGCGCAGGCGGATATGATCCGGGAACAACTGGGTGTAGAGCTTGTGCTGGAAGATAGCGGACTGGAAGGATGTCTTGTCCAGGCAGATCATTATGAGATCGAGGTCCTGGGTCTTCACCTGTTGTCGAATGCACTGCGTGCCAGCAAACCGAATGGGCTCGTCCAGATGACACTGCATCGGGATGAGGACTGCTGTCAATTGATCATTGCGGACGAAGGCTGCGGATTGCCACAGACGGAGAATGTTTTACTGGAAAACCGCCGTGCATTTTTAGGCGGTGCAAAAGCAGGTCTTTTGATTTGCAGGGAAATATGCCGTCGGATGGGCTGGGTATTGGAGCTTTGCCAAAGGCCGGAACGCGGAACGCGAGCGGTGGTCACGATCCCTCAAAAGGATGTTTTGACAGGAAGTGCGGAGCTGTGTATGCCGGATGGAACAAAAGCGATACAGCGCCAATACCGGTTGCGTGCAATGCTGGTAAAAGAGCTGCGTACAATGCCGGAGCAGAAGCTTTCAGTAGAATAAGGAATGGACAGGTGTCTGTTTGGAGAAGAATCTCCAACAGGCACCTGTTTTGTGTTATGCGCAGAAAGCAAAAGAGATATTTTGCGTAGTAAAGATTCTTTACTGAATGGGAATCTTTTTGAAATAAAAATGCGCGTGTTCACAAAAAGTTTAAGTTTTTTAGAAGAAAAAATTGGTTTTTGTGTGTAAAATAAAGAACACGCATTGCAAGTTTCGACAAGCTGGTTTATAATAAAGGTGTTTGTAAACTCTAAAAATGATTCGTTACCAAACTAATTTTTAGCGAAAAATCAACCCGGAAAACTGCCGGGCAAACGTCCCTTTAGGAGGAAAACAACGTGAGAGTTGGTCTTGACATCGGCAGCACCACCATAAAATGCGTGGTGCTGGATGAGCGCGATACGCTGCTGTATTCTACATACGAACGTCATTATAGTCATATCCTGGAAAAGGCTCAGGAACTGTTGCGCCGCATTGATGACCAACAGCTTCATGGAGAAAAGGCACTGTTGAGCATTTCTGGTTCGGCAGGCATGGGCCTGGCCGATAGCTGCGGAGTGCCTTTTGTGCAGGAAGTGTTCTCCACTCGTGTGGCGGTCAAACGTTTTGTTCCGGCTACTGATTGTGTGATCGAGCTGGGCGGTGAGGATGCAAAGATCCTGTTTTTGACGAATGGCACTGAAGTCCGCATGAACGGCAGTTGTGCCGGTGGTACCGGAGCGTTCATCGACCAGATGGCCACGCTGCTCAAGATGAGCGCAGATGAGATGAACAAAGCTGCAGAGCAGTCTCAGCGTACTTATACCATTGCGTCTCGCTGCGGTGTGTTTGCAAAGAGTGATGTGCAGCCCTTGATCAATCAGGGTGCCCGTACAGAAGATATTGCGGCAAGCATCTATAAGGCCGTGGTCAACCAGACCATTGCAGGTCTGGCACAGGGCCGTCCCATCAAGGGCAATGTGCTGTATCTGGGCGGTCCGCTTACCTTCAGCACAGTATTGCGCCGCAGTTTTGACGAAGCACTGGGGGTTGTGGGTACCTGTCCGGAAAACAGTCTGCTCTATGTTGCACTGGGTGCTGCACTGTATGCGGATAAGGAATTTGTCCTGTCGGATGTGGCTGCAGCACTGGATGAGTACTCGGCTACCGCTACCTATGCAAGCGATCCTCCGCTGTTTGCCAACAAGGAAGAGTACGAAGTCTTCCACGCACGCCATATGTCCCACAGTGTGCCGCGCGTAGCATTTGGAGCGCAGAGTGGTCCGGTCCACATCGGTATCGACTCCGGTTCCACCACGGTCAAGCTTGTGGTCGTGGACGACAAGAGCCAGATCCTGTATACCAACTATCAGCCCAATCTGGGCAATCCGCTGCCGCTGATCCGGGAGCAGCTGCTCAAAATTTATCAGGAGCATCCGGGTATTCAGATTGCCAGTGTGACTACCACAGGATATGGCGAGGAGCTGGTCAAGAATGCATTCCGCTGTGATTATGGCTTGGTTGAGACGGTGGCACACTTTACTGCCGCTAAATATTTCATGCCGGACGTTGATTTTATTATCGACATCGGCGGCCAGGACATGAAGTGCTTTAAGATCGAGGATGGTGCGATTGGCAATATCTTCCTGAATGAGGCGTGTTCTTCTGGCTGCGGCAGCTTTTTGCAGACCTTTGCGCAGGCTTTGGGCTATGATGTCAAGGAGTTTGCAGCACTGGGTCTGTTCGCAGATCGGCCGGTGGATCTTGGCAGCCGCTGCACCGTGTTTATGAACAGCTCTGTCAAGCAGGCGCAGAAGGATGGCGCTTCGATCCAGAATATCTCTGCCGGTCTGTCTATCAGCGTGGTCAAAAACGCATTGTATAAGGTCATCCGTGCATCCAGCCCGGAAGAGCTGGGCCGCAAAATCGTGGTGCAGGGCGGCACCTTCTATAATGAGGCAGTCCTCCGTGCATTTGAAAAAGAAATGGGTGTTGAGGTCATCCGCCCGGATATCGCAGGCTTGATGGGCGCCTATGGTGCAGCACTGCATGGCCAGCATCAAAGCCAGAAAAATGGTCAGAACACTTCTGGTATGATGAGTCAGGAGGAGCTGGAGAACTTTGAGCAGAAGGTCGTCAATGTCAAGTGCAATGGCTGCGGCAACCACTGCCAGCTGACGGTCAATACCTTTGCGGATGGTCGTAAGTTTATTTCCGGCAACCGCTGCGATAAGCCTGTAACCGGAAAGAGCGCGGACAATAGCCTGAACCTGTATGCCTACAAGCAGGAACTGTTGGCTGCCTACAAGCCGGTGCCTGGCAGCCGTGGTTCTATTGGTATTCCGCTGTGCCTGGGCTTTTACGAGTTGCTGCCCTTCTGGCATGCTTTCTGGACGAAGCTGGGCTTTGCTGTCCATGTGAGCCCGGTATCCAGTCGTGGATTGTATCTGGATGGCCAGGCGACTATTCCCAGTGACACAGCCTGCTTCCCGGCAAAGCTGAGCCACGGACATATCAAGGCACTGAGCCAGATGGAACTGGATGCGATCTTCTACCCCTGTTTGACCTATAACCTGGACGAGGGCCTGGGCGACAACCATTATAACTGCCCGGTGGTGGCCTATTATCCGGAAGTTCTGGCAGGCAACTGCCCGGAGCTGGAGGGTAAAAAGTTTATCTACGATTATGTGGGTATCCATCGCCCGAAAGATTTTGTGCACAAGATGGCAAAGGAGGTTCTGCCCAAGTATTTTGGCGGCATCTCTGAGCGTGAGGTGCAGGCGGCTGCTGATGCAGCTTATGCAGAGCACGAAGCACACATGGCAAAGATCCGGGTCAAGGGCAGCGAGATCATTGATGAAGCTCGCCGTCAGGGCAAGCATATCGTGGTGCTGGCTGGCCGCCCCTATCATGTGGACCCGGAAGTTAACCATGGCATCGATCATCTGATCACCCGTCACGGTGCTGCCGTTGTGACCGAGGACAGTATTTCCAACCGTGTGGAGAAGTTCCCCACCAGTGTGCTGAACCAGTGGACCTATCACAGCCGTCTGTATGCAGCTGCCAAATACTGCACGACACAAAAGGATATGGACCTGGTACAGCTGGTGTCCTTTGGCTGCGGTGTGGACGCTGTTACTACCGATGAGACCCGTGAGATCCTGCAGGAAGGTGGCAAGCTGTACACACAGCTCAAGATCGATGAGATCACCAATCTGGGTGCTGTGAATATCCGTTTGCGCAGTCTGTTTGCAGCGCTGGATGAGCGCAGCGAGGATGCACAGAAATAAAAAAGACTGCTTTTGCATGATCGAACGATACACGACATAGGAGGGACCTATGGAATATAATTATCCTAAATTTACCCCGGAGATGAAGAAAACGCATACGATCCTCATCCCCAACATGGCGATCACCCAGTTCCGGCTGATAGAGTATGCGCTGCAGTACGACGGCTACAAGTGCGAGATCCTTGGCAACTGCGGCAGTGCCGTGGCACAGCTGGGCTTGAAGTATGTTCATAACGATACTTGTTATCCGGCGCTGTTGGTCATTGGCCAGTTCCTGGATGCGCTGAACAGCGGCAAATATGATCTGGATCACACAGCGCTGCTCATCACCCAGACGGGTGGCGGCTGCCGCGCATCCAACTATATCCACCTGCTGCGTAAGGCACTGGTCAAGGCTGGCTATCCCCAGATCCCGGTTGCAAGCCTGAACTTTTCCGGCTTGGAAAAAGACAGCGGCTTCCAGATGACGCTGCCATTGGCACGCCGTGCGCTGGCTTGCATTTTCTACGGTGATATGCTCTGCGCTCTGCGCAATCAGGTTGCTCCCTACGAGAACGAAAAGGGTGCAGCAGATAAGATGGTCGATCAGTGGGTCAACCGCTTGGGCCGTGTCCTGCTGGCAGGTAAAGGCTATACGGCCAAGGAGATGAAGCACACCTTCCCCTTTATTGCAAAAGATTTTGCATCCATTCCTATGACCCGTACGCCGAAGGTCAAGGTGGGTGTTGTGGGCGAGATCTACGTTAAGTACAGTCCGTTGGGCAATAATGACCTGCAAAAGTTCCTTGAAAGCCAGGACTGCGAGGTAAACTTCCCCGGATTGATGGGCTTTGTCCAGTACTGTGCCTTCAATATGGGTGAGGATCATGTCCTGTATGGCGGCAAGATGCCGGTCAAGCTGGTCATCGATCAGCTTCTCAACTGGCTGGACAGCGTGGAATGTTCGATGCTCAAGGCCATCACCGATGCTGGTTTTTACGCCCCTGGCCCCTTTAAGGAGCTGGTTGAAAAGCCGGAGGGTATCATCTCTCTGGGTGCAAAAATGGGCGAGGGCTGGCTGTTGACAGCTGAAATGATCGAGCTGGTGCAGGGCGGCTATGGAAACATTGTTTGTGCGCAGCCTTTTGGCTGTCTGCCGAACCATATCGTGGGTAAGGGTATGGTCAACAAGATCCGTGCAATCTATCCCAATGCGAATATCACACCCATCGACTACGACCCCAGTGCAACCAAGGTCAATCAGGAAAACCGTATCAAGTTGATGCTGGCAGTCGCCAAGGAAAGACTGACCACGCCTGCTGAGGTAAAACCGCTGACAGCGGAGGAGATCGCAGGCGGTGCGCCGAAGCTCCAGAGAGAAGAAGCGATGGTCTGATCAGACAACGATAATAAATGGAAAACCCCCGGCAGATAAAATCTGCTCGGGGGTTTTCTTATGGAGAAATAGAAGTGGAGGATATCAGGTTGTTTCTTTTGCGGTTCGCTTGTTGATCTTATGCTGGTTATACAGCGAATAGATGATGACGATAACCGATACCGCAGCAAATATCATAGCGATGGGAGAAGTGGTGATGGCGAAGAAGTTGCCGCGCTGGATGTTTATGTGGCGGACAAAGTTCTTTTCACACATGGGGCCAAGGATCAGAGCCAGCAGGATGACAGTGACCGAGTCACCGGGAACACCCCAGGCTCGTTTTTTTATGCGTGCAATATCCAAGAGCGGTAAAAAAGGGATCATGCTGTTCCGTTCAGTTTGTTTTCCGCTTTTACGGATAATCTTGTAATTAAGAATAGCGCAGTTTTTCAAAAGTGGCAATTGGTTACAAGCCTAAAAATTTTCACAAAAGTTTGTGACAGTAAATAAAAATGATGACAAAGTTGTATGCAAAACTAACTAATATATTAGAAAAACGACAAAGGTTTGGTAAAGGTACAGTAAAACTATCTTTGCCACAAAAAAGCCCGCACAGTGCAGGCAGCACCGTGCGGGCAAAAAACTTGATTTAGAAAAACAAGGAGATCACTTCTGGTTCTTCATATAGATGTGATGGGGCAGACCAGCAATGTACAGCGGAGTCAGCTCAGCCTGGATCAACGGGCGTGCGTATGCCAGGAATTCGTCGGTCATCTGAGTGTGGTTCTCATTCATCCAGCTCAAAGGAACCTTCTTTTCCAGGTTTGCAACATCGCTGATGGGATGCAGCTCGGTGGTGCACTGATAAGGATTGTTGGAGATGCGCTTCAGAGCAACCATCTGTCCGGTAACACCTTCAAAGGCAGCCTTGGCGGCGGCACCACCCACCTGATAAGCTTCGGTGATATCGGTGCGGCTGGTCAGGTGACCAGCGCAGCGCTGCAGGGTAGAAAGCTCGATGCAGCGGGTCTTGGTGTCCAGATTGCGTGCAACAACGTTTGCCAGGAAGCGAGCGGTACCAGTCAGTGCTTTATGGCCAAAAGCATCCACAGCGTGGACATCGTCGGACAGTTCACAGACATAGCGGCCGTCTTCCAGTTTGACACCCTCAGAAACAGCGATCACAATACTGGGCTTCTTCTCCTGCATGGTACGGACCTTTTCGACAAAACGATCCACATTGAAGGGGACTTCAGGCAGGCAGATCATATCCACACCTTCGCAGTCATCGCTCTTGGCCAGCGCAGCAGCAGCGGTCAGCCAGCCGGCGTTACGGCCCATGATCTCGACTACGGTGACATACTTTGTGCCGTAAACGGTGGCGTCTCGGATGATCTCCTTCATCACAACGCCGATATACTTGGCTGCCGAACCATAGCCGGGAGTATGGTCGGTGACCATCAGGTCGTTATCGATCGTTTTGGGAACACCCATAAAACGGATGTCGCTGTCGATACGTGCACCGTAGTCTGCCAGTTTTCCAATGGTGTCCATGGAGTCGTTGCCGCCGATGTAGAAGAAGTAGCCAATGTCCAGCTTTTCCAGGATGGCAAACAGCTTTTTGTAAACGGCTTCATCCGTGTGCCAATCCGGCAGCTTGTAGCGGCAGCTTCCTAAAAAACTGGACGGTGTGCGCTTGAGCAGCTCAATGTCCAGGTCATCTGTCAGAACAGTGGACAGATCCACCACACGTTCCTCCAACAGACCGGCAACGCCATTGCACATACCGTAAACGATCTCTGCGCCACGGTTCTTGCAGCTTTCAAAAACGCCTGCAAGGCTTGCATTGATGACGGAAGTAGGGCCGCCAGACTGACCAACGATTGCATTCTTACCCATAATGAATTCTCCTTTTTCGTTTTTCTGTTTCGGCTTTTATTGTAACGTGCAGGTGCACGAAAACAGACGCAAGGGGATCACAGGCGGATGTGGCGTGGTGTACCGTTAACGTAAACGGGAGTTACCTCATCCAGAATCAGGGGACGGGCGTATTCCTCAAAGGCTGCCGTCACCTGCATGCCGTCCGGAGTGATCCACTCCAGAGGCACCTTCTTTTCAAAATTAGCTACTTTTTGCACATCCACCGACTCGGTAATGCACTGGTAGGGATAGGTGGATACCTTTTTCAGGGCGATCATCCGGCCGGTCTCACCTGCAAAGGCAGCAGCAACCGCTGCACCGCCCACCGCATAGGCTTCGTTTACGTCGGTGCGGCTGGCCAGATGGCTGGCACAGCGCTGCAAGGTCGAAAACTCAATGGCGCGGCTCTTGCAATTCAGATTATCATGGATCAGATCGGACAGATAACGGCTGGTGCCGCTGAGGATCGCCTTATGACCAAAGGCATCCAGCTGACCTGCAGTGGAAACAAGGTCACACAGATAAGTGCCATCAGCGGTTTTAACACCTTCGCTGGCGGCAATGATCACATTGGACTTGGTGCGCTGCAGTTCATCCACCTTGTTCAGGAACTTTTCCGCTTCAAAGGGGACTTCCGGCAGCAGGATCAGGTCGGGACCGTCACAGTCCTCGCCGCCGGCAAGGCAGGCAGCGCCGGCCAGCCAGCCTGCATGGCGCCCCATGATCTCGGCAACCGTCACGCTGCGGATGTTATACACCGAGGAGTCCCGGATGACCTCTTTAAGGATCGTTGCGATGTACTTGGCAGCAGATCCGTAACCGGGGGTGTGATCGGTCAGGCAGAGATCGTTGTCAATGGTCTTGGGTACGCCGATAAAGCGCACCGGGCTGCCTACACGCTCACCATAGCGGGAGAGTTTGGCAATGGTGTCCATGGAGTCGTTGCCGCCAATATAGAACACCGCAGAGATGTCATACTTGTCAAACAGCGTAAACAGCTTGACAAAGGGGGTGGCGTCCACATCGGGGTCCGGCAGCTTGTAACGGCAGCTGCCCAGATAACTGGAAGGAGTCCGCTTGAGCAACTCGATGCTCATGCGGTCATCCAGCAAAAGATCCAGCTCCAGCAGCTCTTCTTTGAGCAGCCCCTCGATACCATACTTCATGCCATAGACCTTGTTGGCACCCATGCTGCGGGCGGCTTTGTACACGCCGGCCAGACTGGAATTGATAACAGCGGTAGGGCCGCCGCTTTGGCCGATGATCACGTTTTTGATCATGAGATCCTCCTTTTATCGTTTTTCCTGCCTTTTTGCACGTCTTTTGGTAGGATTATGCCGTCTCGAAAAAGGATCTGCCGGCCCTGCACTGCCTGCAGACCAAAACGGCAAAATAAACCACAATTGACACAAAAAAGATTTATTAGCAGGGATGCATTTTATAAAATGCGCAAATACCCTACAGGAATATTGTAATCGTTTTGTCTGTTGTATGCAAGACCTAATTGGTTGCAGAGGAAAAAAAAATATGATAAAATAAAACGACATCGATACAATGGGCAGCGAAACCTGTTCCGTTGTACAAAAGACCAATTCAGAAAGCGGGAATGAACGATGGGCATTTCTCATGAATATCATGCAGCGCCGCGCGGTAGAAGGCATGGAAGTGCAGCTGGAAAACTGTGGGTTTTGGGTGCTGCGGTGGCGATCCTGTTACTTTCGTATGCGATCACAGCGATCCTGGAAAGCGGAAAGCCGGCCCCGGAGCAACAGCTGCCGGAGATCAATGCCAGCGGGATCGCACAAAATATTCTGGCACCGCTTCCAATGCAGGGAGACGGCCAGACCGGGGAAGACCAGGGAGGCGCTGTGGAGCTGGAGTGGTTTGGTCCGGCACGCCAGAACGCAGGAGTGTATGCGATAAAAGCGTATGACAGTACTGTGATCCGGCAGCCCAGCGGCGGTCAGGTGGATTTAAGCTATTTCTCGGATGCAGCGTTTCTTGGTGATAGCCTGACGATTGGCTTTTCAGATTATAGCATCAACCTGGGAGGTGCGCTGATCTGTGGCTATACCGGGGTGGGCCCGGATGCGATCGTCAATCGAAGTGCGGTCAAGAGCTCTGTCCGTGGGCAGGAGATTGCATTGGATGTTTTGGCTGAAGCACAGCCCAAAAAGCTTTATATCCTGCTGGGTACCAATACCTTGACGACACTGGGTGCGACAGATCGCTTTTTGGCATACTATGGGCAGATGCTTGATGTTCTGCGGGAGACATTAGGGCAGGACTGTGTGATCTATGTGCAGTCCATCCCGCCGGTACGGCCGGCAGCTGCGGAGCAAAAGCCTGGTCTCGCCAGTGAGGTGCTGCAGCAGGTCAATGAACAACTGGCACAGCTGGCCGACAGCAAAAACTGTGTTTATCTGGACCTGTGGGAGGCGTTGGCTGATGGCGAAGGGAACCTGAAGGAGTTGGTATCTGCGCCGGATGGCATTCATTTGTCTGCAGGAAATGGCTATGGCACCTGGGTCACCTATCTGCGCAATCATGCTCAGTATGCGTCCGATAACGCATGGACTCCGGGCAGTGCTTATAGCAAGAGCTGATCGGTTTTATATTATCAGGATAGAACACCTTGCCCTTCGACTTTTGTCAGAGGCGCAAGGTGTTTTTTTGTGAAAATTGTATTTGCGGATACGGAAAAAATCTGATCCGAAAAAAAGTGCTTGACAAAAAACGAGTCAAATGGTAATATATACAGGCAGTCCACGGGACGGCAAAAAAGAATATGGGCGTGTTCCCGAGTGGCCAATGGGGACAGACTGTAAATCTGCTGCTTAATGCTTCGGTGGTTCGAATCCACCCGCGCCCACCAAACAAGAAAAATCCGAACCTGTTTCCGATTGGAGAAGGGTTCGGATTTTTTGTTTTCTTCGGGTACGATAACGAAGGCTCCCATGGAAGATACAAAACTCCGATACCTTGTCATAGACCGTAACCACACAACAAGAGTTTGGAGGACACGATGATGAAGTATGATGCAAGAGCCTGTTCGTTCAACATGGATACCGGGTGTGTGGAGTTGCGGCTCCAAGATGGACGCAAAATCTCCATCGACTG
>CAYXQN010000037.1:0-16819 GCA_964466825.1 uncultured Faecalibacterium sp.
TTACCTCCTGTATGCAATACAAAATAAAAAAGCCAGAGGTTACCCTCTGGCTTTTGGTGTTGCAATGATTTTTAATTTTTTGCGGCAAAAAATTATTTGCCAAAGCTGCCCAGCAGGGTGTTCAGCTTATCGATGTAGGTGATGATGGAGCCAATGTTGTTGATGATAGAGCTTGCGCTGGAGAAAATGCGGGCAATGTAGTTGAACACATAGCCAACGTTGGTCAGGGTGGTCATAGCAGAAGAATTTGCGACGGTAGCACCGCCCTCCACATAAATCATCTCCTCAGCGGGGATCATTGCGTAATCGGCGGGCAGCTTCATGTCAAAATTGGTCATAACAGTTCTTCCTTTCTAAAATAAAACTCTACGGCAGAGCACAAGTTCCCTCTTGCTCAGCCTGCATAAGCCAAAGTGATGCCTACAATGGCCGTAGCCATGCCGGCAACCAGAATGGTGCCAAGGTTGCGCCGGATAAACTGCTTCAGGCTGCGGGGTGCCGCCTGCTCCGGCTGCACTGCTGCCTGAGCGGTCTGCTGGCCCGGCTGGAGCTCCGGCTCCCACTGTGCGTAGATGGTGGTGCTTTCTGTAAAGCAGGTCTCATCCGTGATCTTGTTGCCGCCAATGGGCTCGTCGTACCAGCCCAAAAAGCGGTAGCCCTCCAGCGTAGGCTCGGTGGGCATTGCATTAAGGTGATTGGCCCAGTTGGTAAACGCCAACAGCTCCGACCCCATGCCGCCCTGAGCATCCAGCTCAATGATAGCAATATTCAGGTTCAACAAGCCATTGGTCTGCTCCGGCTGTGCTGCAAATGCAGCAGGAAGCGCCGTACACAGCACCGCGAGGGTCAAAAGGACAAGCGTTGCCTTTTTGAAAAATTTCTTCATCAGACCTCTCACTTTCTTTGCAAAAACTTGGCCAAACGGCGTATACCGCAGAGCCTTGCGGCTTCAGTATACTAAAATTCCCACAAAATGTACAGACCCCATGTCCATTTTTAACAAAAAGGTCAACCTGCACAAATTTTACAGCGCTTCTCCGGCAGGTAAAAAGACCATTTTACCTGTTCCTGCGATTCAGTCCGCTGCATAGGTCACATCACCCACCCGGTAAATGCGGAACGGTGCAGTAAACTCACCGTTCAGGTCAATGTCCGTATACAGCACGATCTCTTTGTCGATCTCTGGGCCATAGCCGCCCTCTATCTGCCAGTAAGAGCCGTCCGGCTGCAGCTTCCACAGCATCCGCCAGCCCCAGGGGCGCGGTTCAAAGGTAGTATCGTATCGGATCTTATAGTCCCAAAAAGGCTCTGTCACCTTCCGCAGCCAACATTCCTGTTCGACGATGTCCGGAAAGTTCTGGATGCAGCCCTCCTGGTCCACCAAAAGCCTGCGGATGCCCCGAGCCTCGTCCACAAAATAGACCGTAGGATCGCCTGTACCCGTGACCTTCGTCTGAGTCAGATATGGCGGTTCAGCACCCGGTGGCCGGTCCATCTGCGCCGGCTGCTCTGCTTCTTTGGGTCTTTTTCTGAAGATCCTTGAAAGTAATCCCATGCACAACGCTCCCCTTGTTTTGCATTTCAACGGCGGTCCTTCCGCTGTCAGAACCTGTTCTGGCGCAATTATACTACAATCTTTTGCTCACCGCAACCCCATTTTTTCCATTTTTTCGCAGTTGCAACCTGTTCGTCGCCAACAAAATCTTCCGGGTGACTCGCCACGTACTTGCACCGTCCCCCGAAGCCTTCATCGCAGAGGCCGTCATCCCCTCCGAGCGCTGGAAAGATTATCGCCCCTGAACCTTATATATAAGGAATACTCTTAGCATTTCAATTATCATTCCGTGCACACAATCTCTTTTCTAGTGTTTTGCGGTGTGGTATAATCACATCAAAGAAACAGATTTTGGTAGTCGTATTATGAAAGTCATTCTAAACAAAAGGGGGGGATCGAATGAACGAGCTTTTCATCCAGAGTCTGACCATTGACTGGAACATGATACCGCCGCACAATTATATCCGGAACATCCCTGCATTGCGTGGCATTGAGCATTTTTCTTTTCATAAGCCCATCACCTTTTTTGTAGGCGAAAACGGAAGTGGAAAATCCACTCTGCTGGAGGCAATTGCGGTCTCTTATGGGTTCAACCCGGAGGGTGGCACAAAAAACTATTCTTTTTCCACCTACGATTCCCACTCAAAACTTTGTGATGCGATGACCCTCGCCAAGGGATACCGTCGGCCGCAATTCGGATATTTTCTCCGGGCCGAAAGCTTTTATAATGTTGCCACCAAGGAAATCGACTATACCGATATACATCATCCATCAAAAGAATACCATAAAAAATCCCATGGCGAAAGTTTTCTGGCCATTGCTCAGGACTACATGGGCGGCAACGGAGTCTATATTTTTGACGAACCAGAAGCAGCTCTGTCCCCTCAGCGGCAGCTCACACTTCTGATCAATATCCACAAATGCGCCCAGGAAGGTGCGCAATTCATCATCGTATCCCACTCCCCCATCTTACTCGGGATGCCGGATGCAGAGATTTTCTGCTTTGATGACGGGATGGTCCATCCCTGCCGATATGAGGATACCGACAGTTACGCTATTACCAAAGCCTTCGTCAATGACCGCAAGCATTTTTTGAAACAACTTTTAGAGGACGAAACCGATTCTCCGGAAAGGATGTAAAAAATGAGCAACTTGAACTTACATGAACTCTTGCAGCAGGTCACCGAAAAACAGAATTGCGAAGCAAAGCAGTTCGAACTGAAAAAACAGCGCAAAAGCGTCGCCGCCAATGTTGAGAAGCTGAAAAAGGCCGCACATTCGGAGCAGGCCGACGTAGACCGCCTGGAGCGGCGCAGTCTGGCAGCCTTCTTCTACCAGGCAATCGGTCAAATCGACAAAAAACTTGACAAAGAACGGCAGGAAGCTTATGCTGCCCGCGTCAAATACGATGCCGCCGTCCGAGATCTTTCCTCCATTGATGCTGATCTGGAGCAGATCGAAGCAAAGCTTGTATCCTTAAAAAATTGCGAACAACAATACCAGACTGCTCTTTCCGATAAGTTTCAGGCGATTTTGGCCACGAATCTCCCTGCCGCACAGAACCTCGCAGACAGTGAAATGCGCATCGCCCGCCTCAAAACACAAAAGAAAGAGCTTCAGGAGGCCACTGCCGCCGGCAAGGGTGCGCTGGCCAGCACAAACTCTCTGCTGGAAACGCTGGACAATGCCGAAGGCTGGAGTACCTGGGACATTATGGGCGGCGGTCTGATTGCCGATCTTGCCAAGTACAGCGAGCTGGATACTGCGCAGGAACAGGCCGAACAGCTCCAGATCAAATTACGTCGGTTCAAGACCGAGCTTGCTGATGTTGAGATCCAGTCCGATTTACAGATCACTGTGGACAGCTTCCTGAAATTTGCCGACTTCTTCTTTGACGGTCTGCTTGCTGACTGGGCGGTAATGAACCACATCGATCAGGTACAAACCCAAGTCCAGAGCACAAAAGCACAGATCAAACAAGTGCTTGCCACACTCAAAAAAATGAGTTCTGATGTAGATATCCAAATCGAGGCCGAGCAAAAAAATCAGGAACAGCTCATTTTACAAACCGAACTGCCAAAAGAACTGCTATGCATTTGAAAGAACATACCAGAAAACTAAAACAGGACATTCCCACGCTGTTTTTGTGTCTTAAAGACCCACAGACACCTCCGGCAGCAAAGCGCCTTGCCGCAATCTGTCTGGCAGAAGAACGCTGCTCGTTCCGTCGGTATGTGGACCAACGGAAAGCCAAAGCGGTGGTATTATGCCCTCCCTATCATCCTGATCTGGATACTGATTCTCTGCATAATCCTGAAGCTTCTCTTTTAATGTCCTGCACAGGCAAGGCTCGTTTGTATCAGGCGACAGCTTTTTCTTTACAGGGATATTCTAAACTATTATCTGTCCCATAAACAGAACTTTCTATCGTTTCCAAATTTTCAGGTCCATGTTTGGAGCTGACAGTCTCTCAGTTCAAAAAAACAGGAGCACCTGCAGTTGCAGGTGCTCCTGTTTTTTCATATTCTGTCAATCAAACGCTTTTGCGATCGACTCCATCGTTTCGGGTGCAAAGGGATCGCCGATCCCGGCATCCTCCACCAATTGCGGGAAGCTCTTTTTACCCGAGTCCTTACAGAATTGCAGATAGCGTTTCCATGCTTGCTCCGGGTCATGCTGTGCCATTGCATAAAAGCCCAATGCACACACCTCCGACAGACCATAGTCGATGGCATAGAAAGGCCAGTGGAACACATGACGGATCTGCTGCCAGCCGCGGCCGGTAGCAAAGAAGGTGTTTTCTCCGCAGCGCTCAGTATAGCCCGGGAAATATTCTTCCTCCAGGCGCAGCCAGAGTGCGTTGCGTTCTTCCTTGCTCATGTCCGGATGCGTGTAGACCTCCTGCTGGAACTCATCCTGCTCGCATTGGAACAGGATCCGTCGGATCGCACCCTCCAGGATGGACTGACAGTAGTCCCCTGCCCGCTCTCCAAAGAACAGATCCATATACGGTAAGGTAAACAGCTCCATCGCCATAGCATGGGTCTCTGCAACCTCAGAGGTCAGCCAACACTGCTCCCGCACCGGCTCAGAGCTTTTGAGCCAGCACTGGAATGCATGGCCACCCTCGTGGCACATAATATAGGCATTCTCGCTGGTACCATCGAAATTTGCAAAAATGAAGGGCAGACGATATTGGCCCAATGTATCCTGATAGCCACCCCCACGCTTGCCGCGACGCTGTTCCACATCAAAAAGCTCATTTTCGAACAGAACTTTTGCAAACTCCGCTGTTTCAGGTGAGAGCTTTTCGTACATTTCCCGGGTCCGCGCAAGACTCCACTCGGTATCACCCAGCGGAACAGGGTCCCCCTGAGGAAAGTCGATGCCATCGTAAATATAGAGTTTTTCCAACCCAAGGCGCTGGCGTTTTCGTTCATACTGACGCTTCCAGACCGGAACCAGATAGCGCTTTGCCTGTGCAATAAAGGATGCAACTTCCTCTGCACCATAGCCGATGCGATACATCCGGCGATAGCTCAGCTGTGAATAGTTGTCATACCCCAGCATTTTTGCCTGTGCATCACGATTTTTGACCAGCTTGTCAAAAATCTCTTCCAGCTCCTCGCTCTGTTCCATCCAGGACTTGCCCGAAAGGAGCTTTGCCTCCTTGCGCACTGCACGGTCCGGCGACTGCATCGGCTGTGAAAGCTGTTCCCGGGGAATACTCTCCCCTTCCCACTCAACTTCTGCATTCGTGACCAGAACATTGTACCGCTCCGAAAGCTCGCTCTGTTCTTTCATCAGCGGAATAAGACGGCTGTCAAAACTCTGCTGGCCGATCTCGGTGATCTCATAGGCCTGTTCTCCAATGTACTCTCTCAGGAACGGCTGCATCGGCGAAGCAAGCAGTGCTTTATCAAAATTATTGCCAATATCCCTCAGCTCCGGACCGATTTCATCGTAATATGCCTGCTCAGCGGCATAAAAGGGATCGTTCAGATCCATATCATGACGGATGGATGCAATGGTCATGGGGGTCATACGGTCATTCAGCCGATAACAGGACTCCTGCAATGCGAGAAAATCCTCATAGGTCTTAGCACAGCCAAGCTGTTGCGTCAGCGCATCATAGTCTGCACGCAGCTCCTCCAGCGTAATGCGCTGGTAGGGCATCTCAGAAAATTTCATCGTGTACAGCCTCCTTTATGGATATCCAAACTGCTCATACCGCAGTACGCAGTATCGTTAATACGACCGCCACGGCAAGATAAAAACAGCCGGGCAGCAATGCGACCGAGGACATGAATTTGTCCCATTTTTCCTCGCGGCGGCGCTTGGCATAGTCATAATAGCTCTCCTGTGCGGGGTTTTGCTCCCGTGTCCTGCGAGAAAAAGTACGGCGCAGACGATACGAGATATAACCAAAGCTGTCAAATCCGCCAAACAGCGAGATCAACAGCAGCAGCCCTGCCCCGCACCAGAGCACAGCAACGGTGAAAAAACCATTGGACCATGCCGCAAGCGGATCCCAAAATCCGCTTTGCCACAGAGAGATTATACACGCAGCGGCAGTACCCACCAAAAAGGAGACGAGCAACGCACGGTGGTACTTACTCAGTCGGTTCATTGCGCTTGATCTCCTCCTGATAGCGGGCAAACTCTTCGTCGTTGCAGCTGACAAAATGTCCCGGCGAAACCTCACGCAGGGTCGGCTGCTGCACGGTATAATCGTGGTCGAGCGCCGGATTGTACTTGACTCTCTTGCGGCGCTTTTCGTAATGCGGATCCGGCAGCGGGATGGCCGAAAGCAGACTCTTAGTGTACGGATGCAATGGATTGCGGAACAGCTCCTCCGAGGGGGCAAGCTCCACCATGTGGCCGTAGTACATCACACCGATGCGGTCAGAGAAATATTTGACAACGCTCAGGTCATGAGCAATAAAAAGAATGGTCAGATCCATCTTTTTGCGCAGCTCGTTGAGCAGGTTGATGACCTGTGCCTGGATGGACACATCCAGTGCAGAGATGGGTTCATCTGCAATGACCAGATCCGGGTCCATGATCAGTGCACGGGCAATACCGATACGCTGACGCTGTCCACCGGAGAATTCGTGAGGATAACGCTCTGCGTGTTCACGCACAAGGCCTACGGTTTCCAGCATTTCATAGACACGGTTGCGGATATACTCTTTATCCTTGACACCACGGATGTGCAATCCTTCTGCAATGATCTCACTGACCGTCATGCGGGGATCCAACGAAGCGACCGGATCCTGATAAATCATCTGGATGCGGGTGATCAGACGGACACGCTCGTTTTCCTTCCGCTTTTCTGCAAGCTCCTTCTCAAGCGCTTCGCGCTGGTCGGGTGCTTCAGCGATTTTTGCTGCATATTCATCCTGCAGCTCACGATCACGGCGGGCTGCGTACTTTTTATCGCAGTTTTTCTGATCATCCTTTGCCTGTGCCATCAAAAGTTTTTGGGCAGCAATAAATTCCCGCTGCTCCTGCTTGAGCTGGCTGATTTCCCTGTTGCTGCCCCCATTTGCGCGGAGCTGCTTGATTTTTGCTGCGGTCTCAGCTTTTTTGGCAGCAATGGCATCCTCGTAGTCTCGCAGACCCGCACAAATACGCTGCCCTTTGAAAAAGACCTGTCCGCCGGTGCAGTTATAAAGCTTGATGATAGACCGGCCAGTGGTGGTCTTTCCACAGCCAGACTCGCCCACCAGACCAAAAACCTCGCCGCGGTGAATGTCAAAGCTTACATCGTCCACCGCCTTAAAGTCCTGTTTGCCAAAATACTGGCGCAGATGCTCCACACGGAGCAGTACCTCTCTTTCGTTCTCAGCCATTCTTCTGCGCCTCCTCTTCCAACTTTTTCATCCGGGCAATGCGCTCAGACACGATGGCCGGGATCTCCACCTTGGGTGCCTTGGGGTGCAGCAGCCAGGTTGCCGCCCAGTGGGTGGGTGACAATTCAAACTTGGGCGGTTCTTCTTCAAAGTCGACCGCAAGTGCATACTTATTGCGTGCAGCAAAAGCATCGCCCTTAGGCGGATAGATCATATTCGGCGGTGTACCAGGGATGCTCTCCAACTGTTCCTTGGTCTCAAGATCCGGCATGGAGGACAGCAGCGCCCAGGTATAGGGGTGAGCCGGTTCGTAGAATACTTCATCCGCAGAACCATACTCCACGATCTTACCTGCATACATGACCGCAACTTTATCTGCAATGTTCGCCACAACACCAAGGTCATGGGTAATAAAGATGACCGTCAGATTCCGACGACGCTTGAGGTCATTGATCAGCTCCAGGATCTGAGACTGAATGGTAACATCCAGTGCTGTCGTCGGCTCGTCACAGATCAGGATATCCGGGTTGGACGCTACCGCAATGGCAATAACGATGCGCTGACGCATACCGCCCGAGAATTCAAACGGATACTGCTCAAAACGCTTGCGCGGCTCTGCAATACCAACATCCTCCATAATGCGGATGGCCTTGTCGTAGGCATATTTCTTCGTGATCTCAGCGGTCATGGAGTCGCTCTGTTTACTCAACCACTCAAGCATTACATCCGGGGCTTCCGGTACTGCATTTTCGTCACCGGAAAGCATCAACTCGTAATGTGCGATCAGTTCATCCATTGCGCGGCGCATCGTATCACGGGTCAGCGGAAGATCCACCAGCACCGGCGGGACAACCTTGCCGGCGTCCTCCTTGCGGGCGGCGAGCTTTTCGTGCTGGACCGTATCCCGTTCAAAGCGGCGCTGCTCCTTCACGTTACCAGTCACACCACGGAGATATGTCTCAATGGCATGCTCCATTGTGGAGGCAAAAGTACATACTGCTGCACTGCGGGTGATGGGCAGCGGGTCAATAGACACCGCCACTACCTCGCTCATTTTGCGGATGGCAGCACGGCAGGCCTTGCCATCCAGCTCCTCCTGTGCAAACAATTCGCGATAGCTTTGCACACATTCCAATGCTGCACGCTTCTTCGGCAGATAATTTTCCCAGCTGCTGGCCAAAGCCTTGCTGATATCCGCCCTCAGATCCGTCAGCACAAGAGCATCCGCTTCCGCACAAAGAGCTGCATTCCATTCCTCGGCATGTTCTGCATCAAACTCCGGGGCAGCATGACTCCGCTCCACCACACACAGGGCTGTAAAATCCGGTGCCTGGTGTTCCGTTGCCGCTGTAAGCTGTCTTTCCAGTTCGTCCAGGCTCTCTGGCAGAGAATCCAACAACGCAACCGTATCTTCGCCGATCAGGCAGGGACACTTGGCCGCCAGTACACGCTCTTTGAGGAAATCCGTCTCCTCTTTGATAAGCTTTTCATCCTGCTTACGCAAAGCCGTGCGCAGCTGTGTGCAGGAAAACACAGCCGAATCCGCATATTCCCATGCGGTATTATACGCATTACGACGTTTGCCCGCTGCAGACAGCAGCTCCTGCAACAATTTGATATCAGCATCCGCACGGGCCGCATCGATCCCCGCCGCCTTCATAGCTGCATCCAGCTGTTTGCACTTCGCTGCAAACTCTTTTTTGCTGCGCTTTTTGGCGGCCTTACCATTGATCAGAGTTGCCTCCGTCATCTGCGGGCCGATCTTCATGATCGGATCCAGACTCGAAAGCGGATCCTGATAAATCATAGAGATATGGCTTCCACGCAGCTGGTTGAATTCTTCCTCGGAGATTTTGAGCAGATCACGGCCATCATAAATGATCTCGCCGCCTTCCACGATACTGTTGCCTGCCAAAATACCAAGGATAGCTTTTGCCGTTACCGATTTACCGCTGCCCGACTCGCCCACGATGGCCAATGTTTCGCCACGGGCAAGGTCAAAGCTGATATCACGCACGGCTTTGACTGTACCACTGTTGGTACGAAATGAGATGCGCAGGTCACGCACTTCCAGTTTTTTATCCATGGTTCCTCCTTAGTTCTCTGCGCCGCGAAGGGACGGGTTGAATGCATCGCGCAGGCCATTGCCGAAGATATTGAAGCAGATCAGCAGAATGGAGATGAAAATTGCCGGGAAGAACACGCAGTGCGGATAAGTAGAAAGCACCGACTGACCGTTGGAAAGCATTGTGCCAACACTGGTGGTCGTGGTGCCCTGCAGGTTGACGATGCCCAGGTAGGTCATGTTCGACTCGCTGAAAATAACGCCCGGGATAGACAATACCGATGCGGTAATGATAAAGCCAGCTGCATTGGGCAGGATATGACGGAAGATAAGCCGCCCATCCTTTGCACCCAGGGTGCGGGCTGCCAGGATGTACTCCTGACCTTTATAACGGTAGAACTGTGCACGGACAGTGGCTGAAGTGCTGATCCAGTCAAATGCGATAAAGCACAGGAACAAGCTGACTGCCGGACCAACTTTGTCTGCAAAATAGATCTGGAACAACGACATGAACACCACCGAGGGGACCTGCCACAGAATATCCTTTACACGCTCCATGAGCAGGTCAAACCAGCCGCCGTAGTAGCCTTCCAATGCACCGACGATGATGCCCACTACCAGCGAGATGAGCGAAACTGTAACGCTCAGGATCAGCGACAGCCGTGCACCACGGGCAAGACGGGCACAGATATCGTAACCAGAGCTGTCTGCACCAAAGAGGAAGGAAGCCTCATAACCGTGGACATATTCGTAATAAGCCGGGTAGAATACACGCACCTCGTACTGAGTGCCGCCCATAACGGCCTTTTCGTACAGAACATTGCCAGCCTCATCCCGCAGATAGATATCCTGCAGCGCTCCGTTCTCGTCACGGATGGCAACGCCCTTCTGGTCACTGAGGTACCAGGCGTTGGTGTCTGCATTCATCTTATAGCCAGCATTTGCGATCTTGCTGTTGTCGATCAGGGGGAACAGCACCTGTACCCCGCTCTCCTGCTCGTAAGCACGGATCTCGTCCAGCTTATCGGCACTCAGCTTGCGGCTGATATAACCAACTTTTTTATAGGAATCGTAGCGGACGTCATAGTTGATGACCTTCTGCCCGGCTGCACCCTTTGCATAGTAAGCTTCCGAGCTGGAGACGATGCTGCCTGTTGCATCCAGATAATCATAGGTCGCCTGATTGACCGTCTGCTTAGCGGTGCCATCCCAGAAAGGGATGCCCAGTTTGACGAACAGTTCGTTTCTGGGCAGGACATACTTATAATAAGCATCGTACTCCGTACCGGAGTAACGACCGAACATGGGCACAAAAATAGCGTAAAGCACAAGAGCAAGAATGATCCATGCACAGATAACACTGCCGCGGTTGCGGGCAAAACGGCGCATCGCATCCTTGAAAAAGCTGACCTGCTGGGTATCCAGTTTTTTGTCGGTCAGGGTCTCCTGGCTCTGGGAGAGAACAAATTTGCTCGCATCCATATCCATATAGGGTGCGAACTGTTCCGGCTTATAGCTCATTGTTCTTTCCTCCTCCCATACGGATGCGCGGGTCAATAAAACCATAGCTCAGGTCAAAGAGAATGCCCGCAAACATATTGATCGCAATGTAGAACATACTCAGCGCCATAAAGACCGAGTAGTCACGGCTCTGGATGGACAGAAGATAAGTAGGACCAATGCCAGGAACCGCAAAAATATTTTCGATGATCAGCGAACCCGAGATGATGTAGATGACATCCGAGAGAAAGCTCGGCAGCATCGGCACCAGCGAGTTGCGCAGAGCATGGCGAATGGTCGCCTGCTTGTAGCTCAAACCCTTTGTGCGGGCAAGAAGCATATAGTCACTGGTCAGGGTCTCTGTCAACTCTGCACGGATCAGACGCATATTGCCTGCAATGGTGCCAAAGCTCAGCGCAAGGATCGGCAGGATGGCCGATTTGAACATCGCCCACGAAGTAAAGTCCGAACCGCCTTTCATGATCAGCGGCAGCAGCCCCCACTTGAAGCCCACAAAATATTGCAGCAAAAAGGCATACACGAATGCAGGCACCGAGATAAAGAACATGATGAACACGTTCAGCACCTGGTCCTGCCAGCGGTTCTTGAACACCGCCGCAATAATGCCAAGAATAACACCCACCGGGATAGCAAACAGGATAGAAATGCCATTAAGGTACATGGTGTAGGGCAGCTTTTCTGCAATGTACTCTGTGACCGGCTGCAGGAAGGTACCCACCTTCGTGCAGAAACCCCAGTCCCATTCCGTAAAAACATTCTTCAGAAAAATTCCGTACTGCGTTAAAATCGGCTCATTATAGCCCCATGCCTCGTACATTTGGCGCAGAGCGATATCGGTCTTGAGCAGATTGGGCTCGACCGAATTGGGCAGCAGCTTGATGAGTACGAACAGCATCGTCATAATGACAAAGCAGGTGGCAATACCCAGCAGCAGACGCTTGACAACATACTTGAACAAAAGTGCTCAGCCTCCAATCAGGTTCATCTTTTTGTATCCTCCCTTAAACGGCCGTCCTTTCCAAATACTTGCGTTGTTTCGCACTTATTCAGCAACTTCAATCATCTTCCGTTTACGGGAAACGGAGGGCAGACCCTGAGCGAGCCTGCCCTCCGCATCAATTTTTCATCATCCGGGATATTTTACAGTTCAGGATCAGTACTGGAGCTGGTGATTGTTCTCAGCGCAGTAAGCTGCCCACTCTGCATCATCCATGCTATAGGTCCACTCGTACATACTGCCGTAGCCGATGACATTGTTGACCCATGTATCGCTGCCCAGGCTGACACGCTGCTGGTACAGAGTTGCATAACCCTGGCTGAGCATCGGGATCACACCGTAGTACTCCAGCAGATTGAGCTCCATTGCTGCCAGAATCGCATCGCGGGTATCCTTATCAGCGCCGGCGTAAGTGGTGTCATGCAGAGCTTCATACCAATCGTTCGGGCTCATGGTGACATCCTCACCGTTGACATTAATGGTCCACTGGGTATTGTATACGTCAAAGCCGTAGGTGAAATTGTAATCCTCCACGCAGTAGCACAGCATCATCCAGTACGGATCGGTCGCTGCGCCGCCCCAGGAGTTGAACATCATGTCACACAGACCCTTGCGCATATTGGTGGTGATGTCCTCACCGATGGTAGAGACGATCTGCACCTTGCCTTCCAGCGAGGTACCAATGGTAGCCTCCGCAAGATAGCTGTTCATGTAGTTGATCTGGTTCTGATCGGTAGTATCACCACTGGTGGGGATCCAGTAATCGATCTGGACACTGTCGCCTTCCTTCATCAGGCCCTTTTCGACAGCCTGCTCGTATGCAGACTGGAACAGTGCACGAGCCTGCTCGATGTCCTGACCGGTAACAGAATCCGGATCATCCGTGTTGTAGAGGTCCTTCAGGACACTCTCACCTGCTTCGGTATAGCGGTAGGTCACATCGTCATAGGAATAATAAGTGTTCAGCAAAGTATAGGTGGGAGTGTAACCCGCCAGAGTCTGTGCAAACTCTGCACGGTCAACACACAGGCTCAGTGCCTTGCGGAAGTCAAGGATGGACAGGATGGAGTGGTTCACACCGTTGCCATCACGGTCCTTCAGGCTTGTCTCATCCGTGTTCAGGAAGAAGCTGTAGGTATAATCGCCGGGCTGATAGCGGATGTAGTCACTGCTTGCATAAGCAGCAATGTCATCTGCACCCACACCGTAGGTGGACAGCTCACCCTGCAGGAACAGCTGCTTTGCAGTTGCCGTGTTGGTGATGTACTGCACAACGATGTCGGTGGTCTGGTAGTAGTTATCCCAGCGGCTGTCGCTGTAGCCATACCAGTTTTCGTTTTTGACCATGATGGTCTCTTTATCTGGCTGATGAGACTCCATCTTGTAGGGGCCATAGCTCATGAACTTGTCTGCGCTGGTACCGTAAGAGGACTTGATCAGGCCGCCTGCGTTGCTCTTGTTAGCCTCATAGAGGTCTTCCTTCACGCAGTAGAGGCAGCTGGCCAGCGTATCAGCGATACGAGCCTGGGAAACGTACTTGTTCAGGATAACAGTAAAGGAATAATCGCCGTTCTTCACAACGCCGACATCCTCAAAGGTGGTATCGTTGCCGGTAAGCTCCACATAAACGGAAAGGATGCAGGACACATCGCTGCCCCAGCCTTCCATCGTGGGAGCAACATAGCCCAGAGCCTCGTCATTCAGAGGGACATAGCCGTCCTCGTTCACAAATTCATCCAGTGCGTAAGCAGTGGTCGGGATGTAACCGTCGCCATCGTAGACGTACTCACGAACGCTCCAACCACCGAGGTAGTAGTCGTTGATGTTATTCCAGTCCAGATAGACTGCATTACCATCAGCTGTGTAGTAGTAACCGTCTTCAGCCTTGGTAAAGTCTGCAAAGACATAACCGTTCTCATTGGCATTGCGGTAAGCAAAGCCGGTCTGCTTGCTGTTGTAGTAGCTCTTGGCATTCGCCAGTGCAGCATTGCCTTCCGTAAACAGAGAGGAACGCAGGTTCATCATGTCCGGGTTCAGATACTGAGACAAGGAGTAAATGTAATCATCTGCAGTGAGGGGAGTACCATCCTCCCACACCATCTTTTCATTCAGACGGATCTCGTATGCCCAGCCCTCTGTTGCATCAGCGGGAACACCATAGATCTCATTACCCGCATAGGTGGTCGTCACATCAATGGGCAGCTCAGCTGCTGCATCGGGGATGGTATCATAACCTGTACCGTCAGCGTTGATAAAGTAGCTGTACAGCGGGGTGACCAAACGGCTGAGGATCGCAGTTTCGCCAGTGGTCTCCCAGTCGGTCGGGGACCAGGTGCTGGGGTTCGAGCCCCAGTAAGCATAAGTGTAATGCCCAGCCTGACCAGGCTGATAGCCGGTCGAAGCTCCAGCTGTCGTACCAGACCCTGAGCTTGCAGGGGTCTTGTCCTTACCGCCGCATGCTGCCAAACTCAACAGCATGACCAACGAAAGGAGCAGAGCGATGATTCTCTTCATATAATTTCCTCCCTTAGTTGTGTTATGGGGTCGCTCACATATAATGATATTCTAACAGACATTTCACACTTTTGTCAATTAAATTTTTCTTTCCTTCAAATGCCGGAAGTTAAGCCTTATTCATCTTTCCACAGCCTGCAGTCTCCAAAATCATTTTTCGAGCAAATATGACGGCTTTTTTGCTGTGTGCTGATAAGACAGTAATTTGTGAAAATCACAAATTCGGCCACTGCGAACAGAATCGAACAAGAAAACAGCATCCCTCCAAAACAGAGGAATGCTCTTTTGCTCACACTGCCCAAAGCTGCTGCTTCACAGCTCCAGACGCATATACACAAGCTCCTGATCTCCGCTCACCCGCGAGCGAAAACCTTTTGGGTTACGTCCATATTCCACAAATCCTGCTTTTTGATACAGCTCGACGGCACGCTCATTTTCTGCCACGACATTCAACTCCAGCTGGGCATAGCCCGCCTGTTTTGCGCAGAGCACACAGGCTTCCAACAGCGCTTTGCCCAGCCCAAGACCCCAGTACTCCTTGCAAATGCCAACCCCGAACTCTGCCCGATGCCGGACCTTGTACTGCCTGCCCACCGCTTCAATGCCCGCAGTTCCAACAACTTTGCCATCTACAATGGCAAGGATCTCGATCTCATTTTCGCTCGCAGTTTTTTCTGCCAGAAAATCACCTTCCTGTTCCGCAGTCATGCTGCTCTCGTCAGGATATGTAAAGAGATTATCGGTTTCCTCATGGGTCTGGTTGAACACCGCCAGCGCCGCCGCCCCATCTGCGGATGTTCCATTGCGCAGCAGCGCTATCTTTCTGTTTTTCAGAGTGATTTGCTGGTTGTATTTCATCTTTATACTCCCTTCTAAAACCGGTCGTTCTATCATCGCAGTTTCATTGTACTCCGTAACTTACTGATGTCAATGCACCGGACACTAATACACCTCCTTCTGTAGAGCTTCTATTCCTCTGTCCTGTATCGATCAACTTTCACAATGCATGGTTCAAATTTTTTATCCAGACAATCGATTATCTTTCGTGGATTCGTTGACACCCTGCACAGCCCATTGTATAATAAAATAACAATCGTGTTTTCTCTTGCGGTATTTTTGCAAAAAAGAAACAAAGGAGCGTTTAATTTCATGGAAGCAAAATACGAAGCTCTATTCACCCCATGGAAGATCGGCAATGTGGAGATCAAAAACCGCATCGTCATGTGTCCCATGGGCGGCACCAGTCTGTTTGGCTGGTTCGAGCTGACGGGATGCGGCTTTGACAAGGAGGCCGCCAAGCTGTTTCTGGAGCGTGCACAGAACAACGTTGGTCTGATCATTCCCGGCATCGCCCCACTGCGTGACACCTTCTGGGGCAAATGGCTGTGGCAGAACCCCAAGATGTTCGACGAGCTGAAGGTCTTTATGGACGAGATCCACAAGACTGGCGCAAAGGTGTTCATCCAGCTCACCGCCGGCATGGGGCGTTCCTGGGCGATCACCGAGATGATCGGGCCGCTGCACAAAAACAAGTTCACCCGTGCGCTCATCAAACCTGTCATTGATACCAGCCACGAGCTGGCCTCACCCAGCGCCCAGCCCGCACGCTGGGCACCGGACATCACCTGCCCGGAAATGACTGTGGAGCAGATCCACGAGATCATTGAGGCTTTTGCCAAGACCGCAAAACTGTGCAAGGATGCCGGTGTGGACGGCGTAGAAGTCCATGCAGTGCACGAAGGCTATCTGCTGGATCAGTTCGCCATCGAATTCTTCAACAAGCGCACCGACGAATACGGCGGCAGCTTTGAGAACCGTTACCGCTTTGCCGCCGAGGTGGTCAAAGCCATTAAGGAGCGCTGCGGGCAGGACTTCCCTGTTTCGCTGCGTTACAGTGTAGAATCCAAGCTGAAGGGCTTTGCAAAGGGCATCGTCCCCGGCGAAGACGCCAAAGAGATGGGCCGCACCATGGAAGAATCCGAACGTGCCGCCAAGTATCTGCAGGACTGCGGCTATGATATGCTCAACGCCGACAACGGCACCTATGATAGCTGGTACTGGGCGCATCCGCCAATGTATATGCCTCAGAACTGCAATCTCGAAGATGTCGCACACATCAAGAAGTATGTAGATATCCCCGTGGTCTGTGCCGGACGCATGGAACCAGATACCGCTGCCGAAGCCATTGCAGAGGGCAAGATCGATGCGATGGGCGTTGCACGACAGTTCCTCGTTGATCCCGAGTGGGTCACCAAACTGATGGAGAGCCGTCTGGAGGACATCAAGCCCTGTATCTGCTGCCATTCCGGCTG
>CAYXQN010000038.1:0-6284 GCA_964466825.1 uncultured Faecalibacterium sp.
CAGCGGGGTGATGCACACCACCACCAGCGTGATGGAGACGTTTTCCCGGAACATGAACAACAGGGTGCCAAAGATGGTCAAAAGGCCGGAGAACAACTGGGTGAATCCCATGAGCAGACCATCGGCAAAGGTGTCCACATCGGCCACCATGCGGCTGACGATATCGCCGGAAGGGTGGCTGTCCAGATAGGACAAGGGCAGCACCTGGATCTTGCGCAATGCCTCGTTGCGCAGGTCCCGGCTGACCGAAAAAGTGATGCGGTTATTGCACACGCTCAGCAGCCACTGTGCCAGCGCAGCAGCCAGCGCTACCACGATGATCCTGAGGATGATGCTGCCCACAGCGGAAAAGTCTACAGAACCCTGCCCCAGCATGGCATCGATGGCATCGCCGCACAGGATGGGGATATACAGCTGAGCGGCAACGCTGACAGCAGAGACCAGCAGGCTGCAGATGACAAACAGGGCATAGGGGCGGATCTTGTGCAGCACACGGGAGAGGGTGGCGTTGCGCTGGGCCGGGGTCAGGTCATTTTTTGCTTTTGCGCTCATTTGTGCTCCTCTCCTTTCTTGAACTGGCTTTCGTAGATCTCCTCATAGACCGGGCAGGTCTGGCGGAGCTGATCGTGGGTACCAATGCCTACCAGAGCGCCGTCGTCCAGAACAAGGATCTGGTCGGCATGCTGCAGGCTGGCGGCACGCTGGCTGACGATAAAAACAGTCAGGCTGCCGGGCAGGCAGGCCAATGCTTTGCGCAGGGCGGCATCGGTGGCATAGTCCAGTGCGCTGGCGCTGTCGTCCAGGATCAGGATCTCCGGTCTGCCTACCAATGCGCGGGCAATGGTCAGGCGCTGCTTCTGGCCGCCGGACAGATTGCGGCCGCCCTGTTCCACCGGCTCGTCCAGGCCAAGCGGCTTGGAGCGAACAAACTCAGCGGCCTGTGCAGTCTCCAACGCTGCCCAAAGCTCGTCGTCCGTAGCATCTGCACGGCCCCACAGCAGGTTGGAGCGGATGGTGCCGCCAAACAGTTGGGCTTTCTGCATGACGATGCTCACTTTGCTGCGCAGCAGATCACGGGGATATTCCGTTACGGGGCGGCCCAGGATCTCCACAGTGCCTTCGGTGGCATCGTAGAAGCGTGGGATCAGATTGACCAGGCTGGATTTGCCGCTTCCGGTACCGCCGATCACGCCGATGGTCTGGCCCTTTTTGGCGGCAAAACTCAGGTCGGTCAGGCTGGGGGCACCGGCACCCTTATAGGTCAGGCTCACATGGTCAAAACGCACGGCTTCGTCTGCCTTGTCGGCAGATACGCTGCTCTGCAGTTCCGCAGGGAACTGCATCCCCGGCTGGGTGTCCAGCACGGCTTGTACACGGCCGGCGCAGGCCAGTGCCTTGCTGACCTGTACGATCAGGTTTGCCAGCTTGACCAGCTCCACCAGGATCTGGTTCATATAGTTCACCAGTGCGATCACATCACCGGAGGCCATGCCGCCGATGTTGATCTGGATGCTGCCGACATACAGCAGGGCTACGATGGCCAGATTGATGATCACATAGGTCAGCGGATTCATCAGGGCCGAGATCTGGCCCACCTGCAGCTGCATTCTGGTCAGCAGAGCATTGGCGTCCTCAAAACGATCGACTTCCTGCTGCTGTTTGTCGAACGCACGGACCACCCGAACACCGGTCAGATTTTCACGGGTCAGCCCAAGGACGCGGTCCAGCCGGGTCTGCACATTTTTGTACAGGGGACGGGTCCAGACCATAATGCCGAACACGACCACCGACAGGATGGGGATGGCGACCACAAAGATGAGGGCAGCCCGGGCATTGACCGTAAATGCCATGACCATGGCGCCGATCACTACAAAGGGGCTGCGAAGGAATAAACGAAGGAACAGATTCAGGCCGTTTTGCACCTGATTGACATCGCTGGTCAGGCGGGTGATCAGGGTGCTGGTGCCCAGGGTATCCATCTCCGAAAAGCTCAGGCTCTGGACATGGGCAAACAGGGCATGGCGCAGGGCGGTGGAATACCCCACGGCTGCTTTGGCGGAAAAATACTGGGCAGTCAGACTGCTGGCAAGGCCAACGAGGGCCAGCAGCAACAGGATGCCGCACCGCACCAGAATGTAGCGCAGGTCCCGGGCGGCAATGCCTACATTGACAATGTCGGCCATGACCAGCGGAACAAACAGGTCAAAGGTGGCTTCCAGCATTTTGAACAGCGGTGCCAGAACACTTTCGCGCCGGTAGCCGTTCAGATAGCGGAGCATATTGTTCAAAGTGAGATCCTCCTTTGCGATTGGGAATAAATGAACGTCTTATTATAACGCAAAATGGAACAAAAAACCATACAGCAGACAAAAAAGAGCGGCAGCTGCATATATTTTTGGCTCAGTGCTCAGCTTCCAGGTGCGCAAGCAGCGCCTCTGCACTGGAAAACAGCGGCGCCAGCTCCAGGCTGCGCTGGCTGACAAAACCCTGCGCTGCAGCCGACTGTAAAAAAGAACAAAGCGGGTCGTAACAGCCCTGTACATTATATATGCCAATGGGCTTGTCCAGCTGGCCCAGACTCCTGAGCACCAGTGCTTCAAAAAATTCGTCGTAGGTGCCAATGCCGCCGGGCAGGACGGCAAAGGCATCGGCCTGTGCCTCCATGGCGGCCTTGCGCTGTGCCATCGTATCCACATGGATCACCTGGATGCAGCAGCTTGCGGTAAAGTCGTCCTGAGCAAAGATGGCGGGAATAACGCCGATGACCGGTGCCCCGCCTGCCCGGGCGCCGCTTGCCACGGCACCCATGATCCCCTGGTCGTAGCCGCCGTATACCAGCGTGTGGCCATGTTGGGCCAGCGCACGACCAAAGGCTTCGCCTGCAGCATAAAATTCCGGGGCGAGGCCCTCTGCAGAAGAACAGTATACACAGATCTTCATATTTTTTTCCTCCTGTAAAGCATCTGGGGTCATTGTAACACAGCTGCCAGCCAAAAGAAAACCCTCGATCCCAAAAAGTTGATGGACAGATGTGAGTTCTTACTTGAACATTGCCGGCGGCAGGTTTATACTGGAGCTGGAAAAACGCAGTTTTGCGCAGAAAAGGAGTGTTTGCAATGTCTGTTATGGAATCTCTTGTAAGCCGCCGCACCTACCGCCGTTTTGAACAGAAAGCGGTACCGCAGGATGTGGTGGAAGATATCGTGGAAGCACTGCGGCTGTCCTCCTGCGGGGCAAACCGTCAGGCAGTGCGGCTGGTGATCGTCTCCAGGCCGGAAGATGTGGCCAAGGTTCAGCCGCTGGTAAAATGGGCGGCCTATCTCCCGCCGGAACAGGGGACGCCGAAGGCAGATGAGCTGCCGACCCTGTATGTGGCAGTGGTGCAGGACACTGCGATCCCCGGGGATCTGGCAACGGATACCGGCATTGCGATGGCAAACATGACCCTTGCTGCATGGGACAAGGGCGTGGGCAGCTGCATCATGGGGGCGATCAACAAGCCGGCCCTGACCGAGCTGCTGGGGATCGAGGAACCGGAAAAGCTGGCCTTTATGATCGCTTTTGGCTACCCCAGCCATAAGGCAGCGGTGGTGGAAATGACCGACCAGACCGGTGTGAAATACTACCTGGACGAAGCAGGAGATTACTGTGTGCCCAAGCGCAGCACCGCCCAATTAGCCCGGGAACTGTGATGCGCAGTCTGAAAAATGAATCAGATATGAATATATTCAAACGATCGGACTTGGATTTGCATAAATAATTAAAAAGTGATCTCAGGAGCAGTATATTTTTTGCATAACTATTGACTTTTTGATTTGTACAAATTATACTATGCTCATTCACCAAAATTTCGATGCTTCGCACCCTTGTGGAGAAAATAACAAGAGGCAAAGCCTGTGCAAATGTTTTATGAGGAGTGTTTGAATATGAATAAGATCAACCGTCGCAGCTTCCTGGCAGCTGCTGGCCTGTCCGTTGCCGCTCTGGCTCTCACTGCCTGCGGTGGCTCTACCAGCAGCACCGCTTCTTCTGCTGCCGAGTCTACCGGCCTGAGCACCGTTGTGTCCGGCAAGCTGACCATGGCGACCAATGCCGCATTCCCTCCGTACGAGATGACCACCGATGCAGGCGACTTTGAGGGTATCGATGTCGACACCGCAAAGGCCATTGCTGAGAAGCTGGGTCTGGAGCTCCAAATCGATGATATGGACTTTGACGCAGCTCTGATGAGCGTGCAGCAGGGCAAGGCCGATATCGTCATGGCTGGCGTTACCGTCACCGACGAACGCAAGCTGGTCATGGACTTCTCCAACAGCTATGCGACCGGCATCCAGTCTGTCATCGTGCCCGAAGGCTCTGACATCACCGATCTGGACGCTCTGGCCGGCAAGAAGATCGGCACCCAGCGCGGCACCACCGGCTACATCTACTGCTCTGACGACTTCGGCGAGGATGCTGTCGTTGCATACGACAACGGTCTGACTGCGGTGCAGGCTCTGAACAACGGTCAGGTGGACTGCGTCGTTATCGACAATGCTCCCGCACAGGAGTTCATCGCTGCAAATCCCGGTCTGATCATTCTGGATACCCACTATGCAGTGGAGAACTACGCCATCGGCATGGGCAAGGGCAACACTGCAATGGCAGACGCCATCAACGGTGCACTGGAAGAACTGAAGGCTGAAGGCACCCTGCAGGCGATCGTGGACAAGTACATCACCGCTGAATAATTCGGCGCGTTTTGAACACCACGGGGAGGCAGTCCATGGGGACACCTCCCCTTTTTTGGGGAAATAAGGTTACAAATTTTTGACAAATTTACAGTTGTAAAAGAAAGGGAACGGTGCGCATGGCTGCACAATACGAAATGCTGAGCCAGTTGTTGAAAAGCGGTGAAACGCTGAACGTCTGGCAGCATACCTTTGTCCGTTTTTATCAGGCGTTTCTGCTTTCTGACCGCTGGATCCAGTATCTGGAAGGCCTCGGCACGACTCTGTTCGTTACCGCACTGGCACTGGCACTGGGCGTGCTGCTGGGCAGCATCGTGGCACTGATCCGTGTCACCCACGATCAGCAGCGTCCGGGTCACTCGAACCCGGTTCTGGGCGTCATCAATGCGATCTGCCAGGTGTACACCACCGTCATCCGCGGCACGCCCATGATGGTGCAGCTGCTCATCATGAGCATGATCATCTTCAGCAACAGCCGCAACTTTACGATGGTCGGTGCGCTGACGCTGGGCATCAACTCCGGCGCATACGTTTCCGAGATCATCCGCGGCGGCCTGATGGCGGTCGATCCCGGCCAGATGGAGGCAGGCCGCAGCCTGGGTCTGAACTACATCACCACCATGGTGGTCATCATCATCCCGCAGGCGATCCGTGCGGTGCTGCCCTCGCTGGGCAACGAGTTCATCATGCTGCTCAAGGATACCTCCCTGATCACCACCATCGGCGGCAAAGAGCTGCTGTATGCGGCACAGGGCATCATGAACCGTACTTATGACGCAATGTTCCCGCTGCTGGGCGTTGCATTTACCTATCTTGTAGTGGTCATGTTCTTTACCTGGCTGCTGGGCAAGCTTGAGAGGAGGCTGGCACAAAGTGACCGATAAGATCCTGGAAGTCCGTGGTCTGACCAAGACCTACGGCGGCGTGAAAAAGCGCGGCGCCAAGACTGCTGCGCCTGCGCTGGATGTTCTGCGCGGCATCGACATCGATATCTACCGGGGCGATGTGGTCTGCCTGATCGGCCCTTCCGGCTGCGGTAAGTCCACTTTTCTGCGCTGCCTGAACCGGTTGGAGATCCCCACCTCTGGCAGCATCAAGTTTGAAGGTGTTGAGGTGGACGATGCCCACATCGATGCTGTGCGGCAGAAGATGGGCATGGTGTTCCAGCATTTCAACCTGTTCCCTCATCTGACCGTCAAAAAGAACCTGGAGCTGGCCCCCAGCCTGCTCAAACTCAAGGACAAGCAGGCGATTTCGGACCGTGCCGATGAACTGTTGGCCCGTGTCGGCCTTGCGGATAAGGCAAACGCATACCCCAAGAGCCTGTCCGGCGGCCAGCAGCAGCGTATCGCAATTGCCCGTGCGCTGGCAATGGACCCGGATGTGATCCTGTTTGACGAGCCTACCAGTGCGCTGGACCCGGAAATGGTCGGCGAGGTCCTGGAGCTGATGAAGGAGCTGGCACACACCGGCATCACCATGCTGGTGGTCACCCATGAGATGGGCTTTGCCCGTGAGGTGTCCAACCGTGTCATCTTTATCGATGAGGGCAAG
>CAYXQN010000038.1:6384-15848 GCA_964466825.1 uncultured Faecalibacterium sp.
CGATGAGGGCAAGGTCTGGCTGGATGGTCAGAATGTGAGCCATTTTACCGAGCGGGAGCTGACGACCTACCGCCGTTACGATGTGGGCTTTGTGTTCCAGTTCTACAACCTGGTGCAGAACCTGACCGCACTGGAAAATGTGGAGCTTGCCAGCGAGATCTGCCGGGACCCGCTGGACCCGGCCGAAACACTGCGAAGCGTTGGTCTGGGCGAACGGCTGAACAATTTTCCGGCACAGCTTTCTGGCGGTGAGCAGCAGCGTGTGTCCATTGCCCGGGCACTGGCGAAGAATCCCAAACTGCTGCTGTGCGACGAGCCGACCGGTGCGCTGGACTATAAGACCGGTAAGGCCGTGCTGGCACTGCTGCAAAAGACCTGCCGTGAAACCGGTAAGACGGTCATCGTGATCACCCATAATACGGCACTGACCGGCATGGCGGACCGTATCATTCAGGTGCGCAGTGGAAAGATCGTATCCAATAAGGTCAACGAGCACCCGGTGCCGGTGGAAGAGATCGAGTGGTGAGTCCAGTGAAAAAGAGTTATCGTAAAAATATCCTGCGGGAAATGAAGGGCAGCATGAGCCGTGTGGTCTCGCTGTTTGGTATTGTGATGCTGGGTGCAATGATGCTTACCGGCTTGGCAAGTTTTCCATCCAGTATGCGCATTGCGGGGCAGAAATACTATGTTCAGCAAAACGTGTTCGACCTGCGGGTGCTGTCCACTCTGGGTCTGAACAAAGCGGATATCGGTGCCATTGAGGCTACAGAGGGCGTGTCCTGTGTAATGCCGGTAAAAACGTTGGATGTCGAGACTCATTGGCAGAACGGAGACTCGGTAGAGGTGACCCGGCTGCAGGAGCTGGATGCATATCCCACAGCAAAGACGGAGGATAACATGAACCGTCTGGTGCTGCTGTCCGGCCGTATGCCGGAAAAGGCAGGGGAATGTGTGGTGCATCCTATGGGCAGCTCTGACGGCGTGGATGTTGGCAGCGTTTTGCTGCTGCCGGAGGATGCCGACGGGGTGACCTGTACCCGGTTTACCGTGGTAGGCATTGTACAGGACCCGCTTCATTTTTCCATTGACGGGACCGAGAGCAGTACGGTGGGCGACGGCCAGCTGGATCTGCTGGTGTTTGTGCCGCAGGATACCTTGACCGCAGATTACTATACTGCTTGTTACATCAAGGCGGAAAATGCCGGTCTGTATGACAATTACTCGGATGAATATCAGGCGGCAGTCGATGCTGTGGCCGAGCGCTTGGAAAAGATCAGCGATGTACAGTGCCAGCAGCGTCAGGCGCAGTTGATCGAGGATGCAGAACAGCAGCTGGCGGATGCACGCCAAACCTACGATGAACAAAAAGCGGAAGCGGAGCGTCAGTTTGCAGAGGCTGAGGCACAGTTTGCAGAGGCCGAAGCACAGCTGGCGGAGGCGCTGGAACAGCTGGAAGTCGGCGAGGAAGGATATGCTGTCGGCAAGGAGCAGCTGGAGCAGCAGCGGGCGGCACTGCCGGGAAGTATGCAGAGCGGTGCAGACCAGCTGCTGAGCGGTCAGGAGCAGATCCTGGAGTTTGAGGAGCAGCTGCAGCAGATCGAAACACTGGTAGGCCTTAAACAGGTGGCAGATCCGCTGCTTGGCTATGCAGAAGCAGCTCTGAACAATGCCCAAAAGGCACTGGACCAGGCTGAGCCGGAGGACCAGGAGTACAAGGAACTGCGGGATCTGCTGGCTAAGGCACAGAACAGTTACGACAGTATTTACAATATGCTGCAGGGCTACCAGCAGCAGCTGGACGAAGGCAAACAGCAGATGTATCAGCAGGGCATATTGTCTGCACCGGATGTGGACAATGCTCAGTTGGTGGCTGAGGCAAAAGCAGCGCTGCGTCAGATGAAGCTGGGGATGCTGCAGGGTCAGCTTGGGCTTTCGACTGGTACAGCTACGGCATACAGCCAGTTCTCGGCAGCTGAGCAGCAGCTGGAGGAAGTCCGTGTACAGCTGGAGCAGGGCAGAGCCGAATACGATGCAGGGATCCAGCAGCTGCAGCAGAACCGTGCAGAGTACGAGGCGCAAAAGGCTGATGCGGAACAGAAGCTGGCAGAGGGCCTTGCACAGCTGAACGATGCAGAGGAACAGGTCCGCCAGATCAAAAATGGTGAATGGTATGTGCTGGACCGTGGCAGCATTATGAGCATCGTTACCTTTGAACAGTATGCGGACCGTATGGCAGCCATTGCGCGGGTATTCCCGGTATTCTTCTTCCTGGTGGCAGCACTGGTGGCAACCACGACCATGACCCGTATGGTGGACGAAAACAGACTGCAGATGGGCACGCTGAAAGCACTGGGTTACTCCGGCGCCAGCATTGCCGCAAAGTATCTGTTCTATGCATTGTTTGCTACGGTGTTGGGCAGCATCGTGGGTACGGCAGTGGGTCTGGTGGTGTTCCCCGTTATTATCTGGAACGCATACCAGATGATCTTTACAATGTATACCTTTACGCTGCAGTTCTACCCGGGGCTGGCGGCAGCAAGCCTGGGCATCAATGCAGCGGTCATCGGTCTGGCTACCTGGGGAGCCTGCCGTTCCAGCCTGAAGGAAAAAACGGCGGCTCTGCTGTTGCCGCGTGCGCCTGCAGCAGGCAAGCGGATCTTCCTGGAGCATATCACGCCGCTGTGGAAACGGATGAGCTTTACGCAAAAGACTACGGCCCGCAACCTGTTCCGCTACAAAAAGCGGTTCTTTATGACCGTGCTGGGCGTGGCAGGCTGTACGGCACTGCTGCTCATTGGTTTTGGTATCCAGGACTCGCTGCTGCCCATCGTGGATAAGCAGTCCACCGAGCTGAATCACAGTGATCTGACCGTTGCCATCAGCGACAAAGAAACATTGACGATGGAAAACGGTCTGGGCCAGCTGCTGGACACCAGTGCAGATGTGGAGAGCTGGGGACAGTTCTACAGCAAGTCGGTCACCATCTACAATGCGCAGGGCGATAGCGCCAGTGTAAGTTTGGTGGGTGCTGAGGAGGATGCGCTCCTTGCAGATTATACGACCTTCCGTACCCGCAGCGATCACACACCGATCCTGCTGGAAGACAATAGTGTGATCCTGACCGAAAAAACGGCTCTGAACCTGGGCGTGACGACCGGCGACAGCATCTGGGTGGAAAATGCTGATGGTGAACGGGTGGAGCTGACCCTGACCGGCGTGACCGAGAATTATATGTTTACCCGTTTGTACGTTTCCCGCGCACAGCTGGAACGTTATCTGAAAACGGATCAGCCGGAGTGGAACACGGTGTACGGAAAGACCGACTGCGGGACTGTAGCCGAGTGCGATACCCTGCGTACGCAGATCCTGAGCTGCAACTATGTCAGCAGTGTCAGCTTTACAGCCGATACGACCCAGATGTTCGATAACCTTATCGTAAGCCTGAACTATGTGGTCATCCTGATCATCATCTGTGCAGCGGCCCTGGCGGCAGTGGTGCTGTACAACCTGATCAGTGTCAATCTGGCGGAGCGCAAAAAGGAACTGGCTACTATCAAGGTGCTGGGCTTCTACGACAAGGAAGTTTATCGCTATATCTTCCGTGAGATCGAGCTGCTGGCGCTGATCGGTTCTGGTGTGGGCCTGCTGATCGGTGTGCCGCTGCATAAGTTCATCATCCTTACCGTGGAGATGGACCAGCTCATGTTTATCCGCAGCATTGAGCCGGGCAGCTATCTGCTGAGTGTGGCAATGACGATGGCCTTTACGCTGGGCGTATGCTTTATCATGCGCCGTCATGTGAAAAAGATCAGCATGGTGGAAAGCATGAAGGCACCGGAATGACCGGACAAAGTTCATAGATGATTCACGAAAAAAGCAAATTCTTGCCGTAATTTTCTGGTACTATAATGTCACCGAAAGGGCGACGCCGCAATCGCCCCAAGGAACATGATTCCTCCTTTTCTAAAACCAAATACCGCAAAAAAACAAGCCCCCGTCCGTTTCGTCCGGACGGGGGCTTGTTTGCTGTTGGCAGAGGATCAGTCTTCCGTAACAGGCTGGATCGTCTTGTTCATGGTCACAGAGGCCGCAGCACGGCGGTCCTCAACGGTCAGATTGGTGAACATGGTGTGCTTACATAGAGGATGCTGATGGCCGTTTGGCTCCTGAATCCGCTCAGTGCGATGGTGAATATCCATTGTCTGCCGGAACCGTTTTTTGGGGACAGCAGAAGTGGAGAAGAAACGGACTGAAACGCTGATTCTCGGAATACGAGAGAGATTCTTATCCGGCGGGGTTGGTTTTTGTTTCCTGAAATGATAGAATCGACTCAGAAAAAGACGGTATCGAGAAAGGCGGGACTGCAATGGAAAAGAAAACGATGGGCAACTTGATCGCTGCATTGCGCAAGGCAAATGGAATGACCCAGAAGGACCTGGCGGAGCGGTTGAATGTGTCGGATAAGACGATCAGCCGGTGGGAGCGGGATGATGGAGCACCGGACCTGTCGGTCATCCCGGTGTTGGCGGAGATCTTTGGCATCACCTGCGATGAGCTGCTGCGGGGCGAATGTACACCGCCGGGCCAGAGGGAATCTTTGCAGCAGCCACAGATGACGGCGAAAGGTGAAAAACAGCGCCGCCGTTTGCTGCGGCTGACAGTGTCCAACTATCAGGTCTGTTCGTACCTTGCAATGGGGCTCGCGGCTGCAGGCTGGGTGATCGCGCTCATCTGCAATTTTGCTTTTTTGAAAGGTGTACTGGGGTTTTGGCTGGGAGTGCTCTTTTTTCTGGCTGGGATCATCTGTCAGCTTATCTTTGTGAACCGGGCATTTCTGAGGGTGGAAGATGCGGAACTGACCGAGGAAGAAATTGCTTTCTTCCGGAAAAAGGTTTTTGTTCAGGCAGAGATCACGGTCGGGACTGCCGCTGTTCTGCTGGGGAGCACCCTTCCGCTGCTGTTGACGGACGCCTATACCGGACTGCAGGCCGGGAGTTTTCTGCTGTATGGCTTGGCAGGCGGTGCAGTGCTTTTAGTGCTGACGGTGGTGGTCTGCTGGCTGCTCAACGCATATTTTATCCGCAGCGGTCTGTGGCAGTTGCCGGAAAAAGAAGCTCAGCGCTATCATAAGAATCACAGACTGCAAAAATGGTGCGCAGCTGTACTGGTCGTAGTGATGGCCGGGACCTTTCTGCTTCATCAGCGGATGACAGCAGTTTATGGACCATTCTCTATTGCAGAGGGAACGGTTTTTGAGGATTACGAGAGTTTTGTGGCATTTATGGAACAAGATGTTCCGCCGCAGCGTCAAGATGTTCCGTCGCAGCGTGCAGAACCTGTGCCTGTGGGAGATATCGTCTATTACGATGAGTATGGCAATGAGATCACAGAGGAGCAGGCAATGCGCCGGACGCTGAAGGACAAAAACGGCGATGTGGTCTGTGAATACATCGAGCGCAACCAAAGCGTCGCATCCATCCGCTATTTGCCCAAGGATGGCACGGTACTTCCTATCACCGTCTGCACGCAGGAACAGATCGATGCAGCAAGACGTCTGGCCGCTGGGCGCGACCAGCTTTTTACGGCGATCTACCTGCTGGAAGCGGCGGCAGCGCTGATCATTTACCGTATCCGGCGTGTCCGATGACACAGAAAATAAAAAAGTTATAAACACAAACAGCTGTGTCGGTGCAAAACTGCAGGACACGGCCGTTTTTTTGCGGAGGCTTCAGGCGTCAGAGCGGGCCTGACAGAGTTTTTCTGCGGCAGAACATTGCTTTTGAGGGGTGATTCTGGTATGATATACTCGATATTGTATTGGATTCAGGAGGAAAACAGATGGCAAACGTGGTGATCATCGGTGCAGGAGCCGCAGGCTTGATGGCAGCGGGTGCTGCAGTGCGGCAGGGACATCAGGTAACGGTGCTTGAGCATACAGACAAACCCGGTCAAAAGATCCTTGTTACTGGCAAGGGTCGCTGTAATGTGACCAACGACTGCACAGCAGAGGAATTTTTGCACCATGTGCGCACAAATCCGCGGTTCCTGTTTTCCTCGCTGGGGGCGTTTCCTCCTGCAAAGACCATGGAGCTGTTCGAAGCGCTGGGTGTTGAGTTGAAGGTGGAGCGCGGCCGCAGGGTCTTCCCCGTCTCGGATAAGGCCGAGGAGATCCGCCAGGCGCTGCTGCGGTATGCGCAGGATGCACAAATCATTTACGACGGGGCAAAAAAGTTGATCCTGGAAGAACTTGCTCCGGAGCAGGAGCCGGAATCAACGGAGCCTGTAAATCCCAGGCACCCGAAAAAGAAAAAAGCAGGCCCGGCAATGCGCTGTGTGGGTGTGCGTGGTGTTTCCGGCAGGGAATACCGGGCTGATGCGGTGTTGGTGGCCACCGGCGGTGTGAGCTATCCCACCACGGGTTCCACAGGCGATGGCTACAAGCTTGCCCAGCAGGCAGGGCATACACTGGTGGAGCCGGTGCCGAGCCTGGTCAGTCTGGTCAGCCATGATGCAGACTGCAAAAAGATGATGGGGCTGGCACTGAAAAATGTTACATTGACCCTGTTTGAGGATGGCAAGGCGATCTTTGATGAGCAGGGAGAAATGCTGTTCACCCATTTTGGCATCAGCGGCCCGCTGACTCTGAGTGCGTCCAGCCATCTGGGCGATATGAAAAAGCATCGCTACTATGCAGAGATCGATCTGAAGCCGGCGTTGGATGAAGAACAGCTTTATGACCGTATTACCCGGGACTTTGCGCTGTTGGCGAACCATGCAGCACAGGGTGCGCTGGTCAAACTGCTGCCTTCCAGTATGCAGCCGGTCATGGTTGCCCGCTGGGGTGTGGATCCTGCTACAAAAGCAAACCAGATCACCCGGGAGCAGAAACGGGAGCTGGTGCGGCTGTGCAAGCACTGGAAGGTGTCCATCGACGCCCGCGGCGACCTGGCGCACGCAGTTATTACAGCGGGCGGTGTTCCGGTCAAGGAAGTGGACCCCAAAACGATGCAAAGCAAAAAAGCACTGGGCCTGTATTTTGCAGGCGAAGTGCTGGATGTGGATGCGTATACTGGCGGTTACAACCTGCAGATCGCATTCTGCACGGCACAGAGCTTTGCAAACAATCTGTGAGATTTCAATCATAAAGCTCCAAAGGAGGAAACAGTATGATCTCGGTTGCGATCGATGGGCCTGCAGGTGCAGGCAAATCTACTCTGGCACGCCGTCTGGCGGCTGAAATGGGCTATATCTATGTGGATACCGGTGCAATGTACCGGGCCATTGGTCTGTATGCGCTGCGTGCAGGCAAAGATCCGAAGGATAATGCTGCAGTGGATGCACTGCTGCCTCAGATCCAGCTGCGTCTGGCATCGGTGGAGGGCGAACAGCACATCTATCTGGGAGAAGAGGATGTCAGCACAGCCATCCGGACTGAGCAGGCAGGCATGGCTGCTTCTGCAGTGGGGGCAAACCCCGCCGTGCGTGCGTTCCTGCTGGACCAGCAGCGCAGTATGGCTAAACAGCAGGATGTGCTCATGGACGGGCGCGATATCGGCACGGTGGTGCTGCCGGATGCAACGGTCAAGATCTTTTTGACTGCCAGCCCGGAAGCCCGTGCGGCCCGCCGTTGGAAGGAATACCAGACAAAAGGAGTACCGGTCTCTTACGAGGAAGTATTGGCAGATGTCAAGCAGCGGGACTATCAGGACACGCATCGTGCTGCTGCACCCCTGAAGCAGGCAGAGGATGCGGTGCTGCTGGACACCTCTGAGCTGGATTTTGAACAAAGCCTTGCTGCCATGAAACAGATCATTGCAGATAAGACCGCCGGTTAACGGCAGAACAGGAATAAAAAAGAATGATGTTGTATTATAGTTTGCTCCCGCTGGCATGGCTGGTGTGGAACATTGGTTTCCGGATCCGGGTGGAAGGCAGAGAAAACCTGAAAAAGGTCTCCACCAAGGGCTGCATTATTGCAGCAAACCATATTTCGGCCATCGACCCGGTGTTCATTGCAGTGACCCGCTGGGGACGGCGGATGGTCATCTTTGCAAAAAAAGAATTGTTTGAGGTCAATGCACTGCTTACCTGGTTTTTGCGCTGTGTAGGGGCTGTCTGTGTGCGCGGCACCAAGGATGAGCGTACTGTGGTGGACGAGACGATCACACAGTGCAAAAACGGAAAGACCCTGCTGATCTTCCCGGAGGGTACACGGGAAAAAGAAGGAAAGTTCCTGCCGGTCAAGAGCGGTCTGTTTGTGATCGCAGCAGGAGCTGAAGTGGATGTGGTGCCCTGTCGGTTGATCTACGATACCCCGGATGGGAAGATGCGCCCGTTCTGCAAGGTGCGTGTGTGCTACGGTGAGCCGATGCCCGCTGCACAGTTTGCCATGGAGGGGCGCCGTGATACCCAGAAGCTGCGTGCAAATAAGCAGGCATTGCTGGCAGCGTGGGAAGCATTGGGACAGTAAACGGAGGACAAGAATGGAGATCAGGCTGGCGAAAACGGCAGGCTTTTGCTTTGGCGTCGATCGGGCTGTGCAATTGACGTATGACCTGGTGCAGCAGGATAAACGGGTGGCAACGCTTGGTCCGCTGATCCATAACCCGCAGACCGTCGGAGATCTGGAAAAGAAGGGCGTACGGGTAGTGGAGGATCTGAAGCAGCTCCCTGCAGGATACGAGGTGGTCATCCGCAGCCATGGAGTGCCCCGCAGTGTATACGATGAGCTTGCGGCCGGAAAGATCGTGTATCACGATGCGACCTGTCCCTTTGTAAAAAAGATACAGCGTATTGCAGCTGAGGCGGAAAAGGCGGGCGCAGTGCTGCTGGTAGCAGGTGACCGGAACCACCCGGAGGTGCTGGGCATTGTGGGACATACCAGCGGAGAGGTGTTCGTTTTTGCAGATCTGGACGAACTGCGGGCCTGGAATGGCCCCGAAGACCGTCAAAAACCCCTGTTTGCGGTTGCACAGACCACATTTCAGGTAACAAAATGGCAAGAAATTTCGGAGTTTCTCAAAAAAGCCTATACAAACGCCCGATTTTTTGATACAATATGTAATGCGACGTGGGCGAGGCAACAGGAAGCGGAAGACCTCAGCCAACAATGCGACATCATTGTTGTCATTGGCGGTCATCATTCTTCCAATACCCAAAAGCTGGTACAGGTCGCCGCAAAGCATACGAGAGCCGTGACGGTCGAGACAGCGAGCGAACTTCGGCCGGAATGGTTTGCGGATGTAAAAACGGCGGGCGTAACAGCAGGGGCTTCAACGCCATCGTCTATTATTGAGGAGGTACTTAACAGTATGGTAGAAATCAATGACAGCATGAGCTTTGAGGAGATGCTGAATGCATCCGAGGAAAAGCGTGTTCATGCAGGCAGTATTGTGAAAGGAATCGTGACCAGCATCTCTGCCAACGAGATCCAGGTGGATATCGGTGCGAAGCAGACCGGCTTT
>CAYXQN010000039.1:0-15843 GCA_964466825.1 uncultured Faecalibacterium sp.
TGGGCCAGCCAGGACTTGAACCCGGGACCAAGCGGTTATGAGCCGCCAGCTCTGACCAACTGAGCTACTAGCCCGTATCGCTGCAGGGTGCCCAACAGCTCTTATAAGTATAACAAATTTGAGTGAAAATGAAAAGTGTTTTTTACAAAACCCGGTTTATTTAGTGCGGTGCGCGTCCAGTTTTTGCTGCAAAAAGGTGTCCAGCATTTCGGCAGGGAACAAGGGCTCCTTGTAGCCAAAGGCCTCCCGGATAAAGATCAGGGTCACAACGGTCTGACGGCCGGGGTCCAGACGCAGGGTGTAAAGGGTGTCCAGAGGCTGCTGGCTAGGCTGATGCAGGGTGAGGTGCAGCAAAAAACTGCCGTCCTTTTCCCGCTGGCACTCGTATGCAAACTCGTCCTGCGCATTGTGCTGGTCCAGCCGGTCAAAGCAGTCGTCCAGAGGCAGATCTGTGCGGAACTCAGAAAGGCCTGCAGGGCCGTATTGGCTGCGGCGGCCATTTTCCCGCCGGGAGAGTAAAATGACCGTGCCGCCCAGCGCACAGCCCAGCAGGATGGTGGAAATAACCGTATTCATGGTGGTCCTCCCCAAATAGTTTTTCTTATTGTAACACAACACGCACAGTTTTGTGTTATAATATTTTTAAATCCTAAAAAAACTTGGCAGATTCCCGGTATAGCCGGGTGGGAGGAACAAGATGAAACTCAAATTTACACAAAAAACCTGGTATTTCTTTTTGTTGGTGGCAGCAGCAGTTTCCATGCTGGGCGGCTTTGGTGTGCTGGCGGGCATGGACCTGTCCGGATTAGAGGTCGTGGTATTTTGTCTGGTGGGCATTACGGTGTTGTTTTTGGCAGCACAAAAAGGCTCGCCTGCAAAAGATAAGCGCAACTACACGCTGGTGTTTGTGGCGTTGATGATCAGCAAGCTGGCAGCCGGCGGCTGGGCGGGAGATATCGCCTCGGCAGTGGTGTGGCCTGCATTGTTGAGCATTGAGTACGGCCACGGCAAGGAGATCCAGCGTCAGCTGCAGCTGGTAGGCGCAGCAGAGGCGCTGCGGCTGCTGCTGTGGATGCTGACCCGCTATGCAGGGATGAGCGGTCTGGCATTCTGGACCAACGTACTGTTTGTACTGCTGACCTGTGCCCGGGGCTGGGCGGCGCTGACCCTGTATAAGACCCAGGAGGAGACGCTGTGACCCAGCGCCGGAAGGTGAAACGATACCGTCGTAAAAAGACCTTTGGCCGCCGTGCTTTTTTGCTGGGCGCTGCCGGATGTGGCTGTGCGGCAGCGCTGACCCTTTGGAGGCGTGGCTTGCCTGCAGAGGTGGATGGGCCGGAGCAGCCCATAGCGGAGGAGAGCAACCCGGCCTTGCCTGCAGGCGAATGGCGGGCGGTCTGGCTCAGCTATCTGGAATGGGCAGCCATGGATTTTTCGTCGGAGGATGCTTTCCGCACACAGATCGCAACGATGCTGGAGCATTGTACACAGCTGGGGCTGAACACGGTGCTGGCGCAGGTGCGGCCCTTTGGGGATGCACTTTACCGCAGCCAGATGTATCCGTGGAGTCACCTGTGCACCGGCACACAGGGGCAGGACCCGGGGTTTGATCCGCTGGATGTGCTGCTGCAGGAGGCGCATATCCGGGGTGTGTCGGTGGAGGCGTGGATCAATCCCTATCGGCTGCGTTCTTCTGCAGCCATGCCGCCGGCTCTTGCGGCGGATAACCTGGCTTATACTCACCCCGAGTGGACCTGTACGGTGGAGGGCGGTGTTTACCTGAACCCGGCAGAGCCTGCTGCGGCAGACTATGTAGTGCAGGGCGTGGCCGAGATCCTGCAGAATTATGCAGTGGACGGCATCCATTTTGACGATTATTTTTATCCCACGACCGACCCGGCCATCGACGCAGTACAGTTTGCAGCCAGCGGAGAAAAAAATCTGGCAGCCTGGCGGCGCCAGCAGGTGACGGGGCTGGTACGGGCGGTATACCGTACGGTCAAAGCGGCCGACCCCACCTTACGGTTTGGCATCAGCCCGCAGGGCAACCCGGACAATGATCTGAACCAGCAGTACAGTGATGTGGTCAGCTGGCTTGCGGCGGAAGATGGCCCGGTCGTGGATTATCTTTGCCCGCAGATCTATTGGGGCTTTGGTTACACCCAACGTTCCGGCAGCACCCGCTTTGCGTTTGAAAATATTACAGCAGAATGGCAGCGGTTTGCCCGCAGTGAGGCGGTGGCGCTTTATTTTGGGCTGGGGGCATACCGCATCGGCGTGGGCGACGGCGGTGCACAGGCGGACAGCGTAGAGCAATGGAACACCGGCACTGCCCTGGCACGGCAGGTGCAGCATCTGCGCCAGCAGGGCGCAGGCGGCTGGGCACTGTACCGATACGGATCGCTTTTTGATGCGGCAGGTACAGAACTGGCAGCGGAAGAATGTGCAGCACTGCGTACGATCGATCTGTGAAAACTGGCAGAGGCGCGGCGTAAACAAAGTTCCATCCCTTGTACCGGGGGCGGAAATGCGGTATACTAGAAAAAAGTGTCGGCCGGAGATGTCTGGCCAGAAAACGGACCATAATAAACAAGAAGTCTTTGCTTCGTGAGGGATACTATGAAACTGAAAAGACGTTTGATCGTGCTGATGGCAGCGCTGGTGCTGGTTTTGAGCCTGACAGGCTGTAAGGAAACGCTGGCCAATATGGCACGCAAGATCCTTGGCACTACCGATACCGTGCAGGAAGAAGATACGACGCGCTGGGCAGAATCCACCCAAGACCCGCTCATCGTGCAGGGAATCGTGGATCCGTCTGCAAAATATGAAGAAGCAAAGGTGGACGGCTGTCTGTCGGCGGTATTCAATGGCATCTGGAGCCGTAAGACGGAATACTTCACTGTGCCCGGCGGTACGTTGGATGTGATGGCCTGCGGCTCTGCAGAGGGCACCCAAAGGTTCAAGATCGCCTTGTGGAAAAAGGTAGAAGGCGGTGCGGAGTATGTAAAGGACAGCACCTACTATATCAAGACCGATGGTACCGATTACCGCTGCACCATTACCGGCCTTGACCCGGAGGCAAGCTATCGATTTACCATCTCTTACGATTCCAGCCGCTACTACCTCTACGGCTTGCTCAAGGTGGAGGGTGTAGCATGAGGACGCAGACCCGGAACTCCTTGCTGCTGATGCTGTGCGCCCTGATCTGGGGCATGGCGTTTGTAGCGCAGAGCGTAGGCTCCAGTATGGGGGCCTACACTTTTCTTGCAGGACGCAGCTGGCTGGCTGTACTGGTGCTGCTGCCCACGGTGTGGGTGTTTGACACCCTGCGCCGCAGGCAGGGCAGACCGGATGGCAGCCCTAAAACGCCGCAGGAGCGCCGCAGCCTTCTAAAGGCAGGTGCTGTCTGCGGCACACTGCTGTTTGCGGCTTCGGCAGCACAGCAGATCGCGATCACGATCGATCCTTCCACGGCAAAGGCTGGTTTTTTGACCGCAATGTATGTGGTTCTGGTGCCGGTATTTGGGCTGGCCCTGGGGCGGCGTGGCAGCTTGCGGCTGTGGCTCAGTATGTGCATTGCGGTGGGTGGGCTGTATCTGCTTTGTATGCAGAACGGCTTTGGAAGTGTGCAGATCAGCGACTTGATCCTGATGCTGTGTGCAGTGCTGTTTGCATTGCAGATCATGGCAGTGGACCACTATTCGCCTAAGGTGGATGGTGTGCGGCTGAGCCTGGTCCAGTTCTGCGTAGTGGCTGTGGAAAGTACAGTGATGGCCTTTTTGCTGGAAACACCCAGCATTGCGGATTTTTCCGGCAATGCTCTGCCCATTCTGTACTGCGGTGTGATGTCCAGCGGTGTGGCGTACACCTTGCAGATCCTGGGCCAGCGTGATCTGAATCCGGCCATCGCCAGCCTGATCATGTGTCTGGAGAGTGTGTTCAGTGCAGTGGGCGGCTGGCTTATCCTGCATCAATCCCTCTCTGTGCGGGAGGGCTTTGGATGTGCGCTGATCTTTGCTGCTGTGGTGCTGGCGCAGCTGCCCCTGGGGCGCTCTGCCGAGCACACAGCCTGATGGATGGCGGCTCAAAAGCCAGTGTCGCAGCTGCGGTTTGCAGGCGGCATCTGGTACGAGTGTGTGCGCAGGAAAAACAAAAAGCTCCATCTTCATGTGCAAAAGGATGGTTCGGTAAAGGTCACTATCCCGATGCGGACCGACTGGACGCAGGCAGACCGCTTTGTGGAGGAGCAGATCGATTGGATCCGGGAGCGTCAGGTCAAAGAGCTGGCGCAGAACCGTGATCTGCCGGACAAAGAAACGGCAGTGGCATATTTTACCGCAATGAGCGACAAGGTGTACCCGGTGTTTGCCCAGGTGCTGGGCGGCAAAAAGCCGACCATAAAAGTGCGCAGCATGACTACCCGCTGGGGCGTCTGTTTTTACAATCGGGGGCAGATCACCTTTGCGCTGCAGTTGTATAATATGCCCCCGGCGGCACAGATCTATGTGGTGGTACACGAGTACTGCCACTTTTTGCACCACGACCATAGTCCGGCTTTTTGGGCCGAGGTGGAAAAGATCCTGCCGGACTGGCGGGCACGGCGGGAGCTGCTCAAATAAAACGGAACTCAAAACAGGAGGCAATTTCCTTGGAAAATGAAAAAAAGGCCGGCACGGATAAATACTCCAAACTTGCCGGCAACACTTTGATCTTTGCGATCTCCAGCTTTTCGTCCAAGCTGCTTTCGCTGCTGATCCAGCCTTTTCTGACCTATGCGATGGCAGAGGTGTCGGACCTGGGTCTGTCTAAGATCCTGAGCCAGTATGCAAATCTGCTGATCCCCTTTGTGTCTATGGGAATGAGCAATGCCATTATCCGTTTTGGTCTGGATAAAGGAAACAGCGAAAAACAGGTGTTCACCAATGGCCTGCTGACCATTTTGGGAGGTTTTGGCGTTTTGGTGCTTTGCTGGCCGGCAGCGCGCTTTTTGCCGGATATGGCACAGTATGGTCTGCTCATCTATATTTATGTGCTCATGAGCTGTCTGCGCACCCTGTGTACGCAGTTTGTGCGCAGCAGAGAGTGGAACAAGCTGGTGGCAGTGGACGGCATCCTGTGCACCTTTGCGACCCTGCTGTTTGATGTGCTGTATCTGGTAGTGCTGGGGCTGGGTGCCAACGGCTACCTGCTGGCGATCATCTGCGGCGATCTGACCAGTGTGCTGTTTTTGACCTTCAGGGGCAAGCTGTGGAATTATATTGAGCTGAAGGGGATCAACAAAGCCCTGTGGAAGCGGATGCTCAATTTTTCGCTGCCTATGATCCCGGCGCAGATCAGCTTTTGGATCATCAATGCGTCGGACTTGTTTTTTGTGCGTGAAATGTGCGATGGTGTGGGCGGCACCAGCGGCGAAGCATGGAGCGGCCTGCTTTCTACCGGTTATTTTCTGCCGACCATCCTGACCACACTGGGCCTGATCTTTTACGATGCGTGGCAGCTGTCGGCGGTAACGGAAGAGGAGGAAAGAGGCGTCTTCTTTACCCAGATCTTCCGGGGATACTCCAGCGTAATGTTCTGCTGTGCAGCAGGCATTATCTGGCTGTGCCGGCCGTTGATGCACATCATGAAGTCCAGTTATTATTACGCCTGGCACTTTGTGCCCTTTTTGGTCCTGGCGTCCACCTGCAGCTGTTTCAATCAGTTTATGAACAGTGTTTATGTGGTCACGACCCGCTCTAAGCGCAGCATGGTCACCATGATGTGCGGCGCGGTGAGCAACTGCATTATGAACTTTTTCTTTATCCGGCTGTGGGGGCCGATAGGCGCTACTTATGCCTCCTTCCTGGGGCTGGCGCTGGTGTTTGCATTGCGTGCGGCTGATGCGCACCGCATGATCGGGATGCGGATCCCTGTGCGCAGGGTGCTTGTCAATGCGTTGCTGCTGGTGGCCGAAGCATTGGTCCTGCTGGCAGAGACGCCGCTGTATGGTCTGTGGACCGGCCTGTTTACAGGGGCCATTATCCTGTACAACTTTGCAGGAGTCTGGGCAATGGCCCGGGTGCTGCTGCCAAAGCTTTTGGGCCGCCGGGGCAGGGCGCTGGTCAATTTTGGGGATAAGGTCCTGAAAAAAGTAAAACTCATCGGATAACAAAAAACGACAGGTGCTATGCACCTGTCGTTTTTATTTTGATTGATTTCAGCGGGCAAGCTGTTCTTCCAGCCAGGCGGTAATATCTGCAAAGACCTCCTGACGGTTCAGCTCCATCAAAAGCTCATGCCGGGCACCCGGATACAACTTACAGCGGATGTTCTGTACGCCGGCCTCTTTCAGGCTTTGTACTGCACGCTGAACACCCTTGCCCTGTTCTCCCACGGGGTCGGCATCGCCGGCCAAAAAGAGCAGCGGAAGATTTTTGGGGACCTGTGCCAGAAGTGCGGGGTCGTACAAACGCAGGATGCCGCTGAACATACTGTAATAAGCGTTGAGGGTAAAGATAAATCCGCAGCGCTCATCGGCAAGGTATTTGTCCACCTCTGCCGCATCCCGGTTGAGCCAGTCGCTGTTGGTGCGGCCTTCCAGCCCGTTGTTGTAACCCATAAAAGAGAGGCTGGCTACAAGCTTGCTGCGATGATGCCAACCCAAAAAGACCGCCAGGATACGGCAAAGCGTTTTTGCGGTCTGTACCAGAGCCTTGGGCTGATAACCAGTGCCAAGGATCACAGCGCCGTCCAGTTCCTGTCCGTGTTCGCACAGATACTGCCGGGCATAAAAGGAGCCCATGCTGTGTCCCAGCAAAAAATAGGGGACATCCGGATACAGCTTTTTGGTAAGCTGGGTCATAGCGTACAGGTCATCCCGGACGGCACGGTTGCCGTCCGGCTGGGCAAAGTAGCCAAAGTCCTCCGGGGTGCGTATGGAACCGCCATGGCCAAGGTGGTCGTGGCCGGTGACAAGGATGCCTCTGGCGGCAAGATGCTCTGCCAGGGGTTTGTATCGGTCGATATGCTCTACCATACCGTGAGACAGCTGCAGAACAGCACGGATCTCACCGTCCGGAACACAGCGGAACGCATGGAGCGTCCGGCCTGGTACGGTGGATGGCAGGGTGAAATCGAGCATCTGATACATGAATGGTCCCTCTTTTGTGCAGCTTACAGTGCGTTGATCTTATCGCGGCAGTTGGGGCAGATGCAGTAGCCTGCATAGTGCACAGAGTTGTCCATCACTTCGCCGCAGAAATCGCAGCTGCCGACGGGACGGTACTTCTTCAGGATGATGGAGTCGCCATCCACAAAGATCTCCAGCTTGGTGTCGCTGCCAATGTGCATATTGGTGCGCAGTTCCTTGGGAAGAACGATACGGCCGAGAGTGTCGATGCCGCGAACAATGCCAGTGCTTTTCATAATTTCTTTCTCCGTTTCTTTTTGTGGCCATCACAAGATACTGACTGACACATTAGGAAAAATGTGTCAAAGCTAACGGTTCAAGTATACAAAAAATAACAACGTTCGTCAAGGATTACGCATAATTTCGACAAAAAACTTGAAATGCCCCCTGAAAAAAAGCCGGTTCTTGCCATAAAAATTGTTGAGTGCAAGGCATTGGTTCCAAAAGGAAAGGATGGGTGCAATTTAAGGTTGCAGAAGCCTATGCTGCATGACGACACATATTTTTTGTAATAATATACTGTGCAGATGCTAACTAATTTGTCGGGTTATTTGTGCTGTGCAAAGGCTTGCTGCAGGTGTGCGGATGAGGCTGCATGGACCGGCGTGAGAACCGCATTTTGTGGAAAACAGCTGTATCTCCAGCACAAAATTATTGCCGTGAGCCCTTTCTCCCTTGACAATTCTGCAAATGTTTCGTAATATAAATAGTAGTATGGAATATAAGACGCTGTACGCAGGTCCCCGTGAACCAATGAGCCTTCAGGCGGCTGAACGCCTGTTTTTATAAGATAGAACTGTAGATTGAAAGGCTGCATCCTCCCACCCGTGCGGAAGTATTTTTCGTGCGTGTTTTTGTGTGGATATGCCGCATTTTTTGCATTGAAAGCTCCACTTATATTGAACCCTGTACCCATGCCTGCTGCGCAGCGTCTCCTGCTTATGATTCAAGAGATTTGAACGAAAAAGGAGAGTGAACATGATGCCCACGATCGTATGGATCATTATCCTGATCGTCGCCATCGCTGTCGGCTTTGGCGTGGGTTCTGCTTTTGGTTATAGACGCCGCAAGCAGACCGCAGAAGCCCAGATCGGCAGTGCCGAGGCGGAGGCGACCCGTCTGGTGAATGAGGCGATCAAGACTGCAGAACAGAAGAAGAAGGAAGCTGTCCTCGAAGCAAAGGATGAGGCTTTCCGTCTGAAGGCTGAGGTCGATGCCCAGAAGGCTGAGGCCGACAAGGAGATCAAGCAGCGCCGTGCAGAGATCAGCCGTCAGGAGAACCGCATCGACCAGAAGGAAACCGCACTGGACCGCAAGACCGAGGCGCTGGAGCGCAAGGAAGAAGATCTGAAAAAGCGTGCTGCTGAAGCAGAGGAGCGCCTGGCTGAGATCGATGCTCTGCGTGCCAAGGAGATGGAGCGTCTGGAAACGATGGCCGGTCTGAGCCAGGAGGATGCCCGTGAAGTTCTGCTGCACAAAGTGGACGAAGAACTGACCCACGAAAAGGCTGTGCGCATTGCTGCCTACGAGACCGACCTCAAGGACAACTGCGACAACATTGCCCGTACTCTGATCGGTCAGGCCATCAGCCGCTGTGCTGCAGACCACTGCAGCGAAACGACAGTAAGCGTTGTGCCGCTGCCCAGTGATGAGATGAAGGGCCGCATCATCGGCCGCGAAGGCCGCAACATCCGTGCGCTGGAAACTGCGACCGGTGTGGACCTGATCATTGATGATACCCCGGAGGCGATCACCCTGTCCTCCTTTGACCAGACTCGCCGCGAAGTTGCCCGTATGACGCTGGAGCGTCTGATCGGCGACGGCCGCATCCACCCCGCCCGCATTGAGGAGACGGTGGAAAAATGCCGCCACGATCTGGAGCTGCAGATGAAGCGGGAGGGCGAGCGTGCAGTGATGGAGCTTGGTATCCATGGTCTGCACCCGGACCTGATCAAGCTGGTGGGCCGCCTGAAGTACCGTACCAGCTTTGGCCAGAACGCTTTGACCCACAGCATGGAAGTGGCCTGGATCGCAGGCCTGCTGGCTGGCGAAGTCGGTGTCAATGTTACCATGGCGCGCCGTGCCGGCCTGCTGCATGACATTGGCAAGGCACTGGACCACGAGATCGAGGGCAGCCATGTCCAGATCGGTGTGGATATCTGCCGCAAGTATAAGGAGAATACCCAGGTCATCCACGCTATTGAGGCACACCACGGCGATGTGGAGCCCAAGACGCCGCTGGCCTTCATCATCCAGGCTGCCGACGCTATCAGCGCCGCCCGTCCGGGTGCCCGCCGCGAGAACGTGGAAAGCTATGTCAAGCGTCTGGAGAATCTGGAGGAGATCTCCTCTGGCTTTGAGGGCGTAGAGCAGGCATTTGCTGTGCAGGCTGGCCGCGAAGTGCGCATTATGGTCAAGCCCGATGTGATCGGGGATGACCAGGTCATTCTGCTGGCTCGTGCAGTGGCCAAGAAAATCGAGGATACTCTGGATTATCCTGGTCAGATCAAGGTCAATGTTATCCGAGAAAGCCGTGCTGTCGAGTACGCAAAATAAAGGAACTATCCGCCCGCTGGCTTTGCCAGCGGGTTTTTTGCTGCCAAAAAACCGACAGCTGCAAACCCTGCAGCTGTCGGTTCCGATAAGAGGAATATTCTAAAAGGCTCAATCCAGATAGTTGCCTACCGGTGCAGAGTTGTACTGCTTGATCACCTTGACCATGATAGAGCCATCGGGCTGCTCGGTCTGTTCTACGATCTTGTACTGGGTATGGTTGCGCTCCAGATTCTTCTTGTACTGTTCCACTTCGTCCTTGACCTGTTTGACGGCATAGAGGTGCTCTACATCTTCTTTCAGCATAAAGTGCAGAGTCTGGCAGATGCAGGCGGATTTTACGCGCTTCATAAGTTGGTTCCTCCGTTCATTCCTGTGTCGAAAAATCACACAGGTTTGCTTTTTATTTGTTATACCTTCATTGTAACTTGTTTTTGTTATTTTCGCAAATGGCAGTCCTTCACAAAAATACAGACGTCTCCCGGTGGTCAAAATGCCCAAAAAAAGAGCGTGCTGCGTTTGCAGCACGCTCTTTTTTCAGTACAGGGCGGCCGGAGAATGGCACGGCCTTTAGTTCAGGGATACAGGGGGCTTGGTCTGGTTTTCGGTACGGGCACTGGTGCGGCCTTCCGGACGGATCTCACCGGCAGCGGTCAGAGACATCTTGGTCAGAGAGGGGCCGACCAGCTCATAGACCAGCACCGAGAACAGCACCACGTTGCGCACCATACGTCCATCGGACAGCTGTGCGGCGGTTGCAGCCATGCCCAGGGCAACACCGGCCTGGGGCAGCAGCGTGATGCCCAGATGCTGCTGGATCTCTTTGCTGCAGTGGGTGGCACGGCTGCTCAGGAATGCACCGCCGATCTTGCCTGCCGAGCGGAAAACGATATACACCACACCGATCAGGAGTACCAGCGGATTGGAAAGGATGGTCAGATCCAGTTCTGCACCGCTGAGCACAAAGAACAGGATATTGATGGGGGACACCCAGCGGTCCAGACGGTCCATCAGTTCTTCCGAGGTGGAGCAGATGTTGCAGAATACGGTGCCGGTCATCATGCAGACCAGAAGCAGAGAAAAGCCGCAGTGAACGCTGCCGATCTGGAACTCCAGCATGGAAAGACCTACTGTCAGCAGGACAAAGGCCACCGACAGACTCATACGCTTGGAACGGGAATGGAAGTAAATCTCCAGTACGTTCAATACATAACCGGCCAATGAACCCAGCAGTACCGAGAGCAGGATCTCGACCAGCGGTTCAACGATGATGCTGATGGGGTCCAGGCGGCCCTGCTCCAGAGCATTGGCCACGCCGTAAGAAGCGGAGAACAGTACCAGACCAACTGCGTCGTCAATGGCAACGACCATCAGCAGCAGGCTGGTCAGGGGACCTTTGGCCTTGTACTGCTTGACTACCATCAGGGTGGCAGCAGGGGCAGTAGCAGCAGCAATGGCACCCAATGTGATGGCAGAGGCCAGAGAGATCACATCGGGGCGGATAAAGTGCAGAGCGATCAGGGCCAGATCGACCACAGCGGTGGTGATGACCGCCTGGAAGACGCCTACCGTGATGGCCTGCTTGCCCATCGTCTTCAGGGCGCTGACCCGGAACTCGTTACCGATGACAAAGGCGATAAAGCCCAGTGCCACTTGGGTGATAATGCCAAAGCTTTCCACCTCGGCCAGAGAGCCAAAGCCCAGACCAAAGCTGCTCAGCCCCAGTTTGCCCAGGAAGAAGGGGCCCAGCAGCAGGCCTGCGATCAGATAGGCGGTAACGGCAGGCAGATGAATGACCTTTGCCAGACGCGACATCAGCAGACCGGCGATCAATGCAAGGGATAAACAGATCAACATTTGTTCCATACGATTCCCGGAACGGAAGCTCCAACCTTCCGCCGGATTCCTCCTTGTTAAAAAGACCAGCAAAAACGCTGCACCAGACCCGGTGCAGCGGCGGAAAAGATATTTTACCGCAGGTTAGTATACTCCCCTGTGCGGAGAAATGCAACGGTTGTACGCACCAAAATGGCTAAAAAAACATTGGAAATTCAGTCAAAGTGCAAAAAAGATGGGCATCCCCATAGAGTGCGCTGTCTGCACCCAGAGAATGCCCATTGGATGATTAAAAAAGCTTAGTTGAATTTGCCGATCTTCTGTGCCAGGCGATAGATGCTCAGGATCATCTTGGAAGAACCGGGGAAATTCATGTTGGACAAGCCGGCCACGCTGTGCTTCACCTTGCGGTAGACCGTGGGACTGGTGTGGTCCTTCAGGTACTGCCACAGCTCTGCCTTTTTGGCCAGAGCTTCCGGGCTGCCATCCAGCAGCAGGAAGATATCGCTGACCGTGGTGATGGTGGACAGATAGTGCAGCATGTAAGTGTACAGACGCTTGTTGTCCTTGATGGCATCCAGGTCCTGGCAGTCGATCATGTGCTTGTTGACCCGTACCTGCTGGTCCACACGCTTGACCATAACGCTCTCGTTCACGCTCTGGTCAGCACGGCCGATAAAGTAACGGTACAGATCCAGGTCCATGTAGTACATGGTCTTGACGTAGGGCAGGGGCTGATAGACAAAGATGTTGTCCACATAGAAGGTGTGCTTGGGCAGCACCATGCCGCACTCATGCAGCACAGCGGTGCGGTAGATGACCGAGTGCATCAGCAGGTTCTGGTCCGGGCGAAGGTGCTTCATGTGCATCCAGGTGAACAGACGGTTCTGGGGGAATGCGTTGGTGTAGCGCACGGTGTGGCTGGTGTTATCCTCAACATGCTCGTACACATAGTTGCAGATCATCAGGTCCGGTGCAGTGTTCTTGGCCACCAGTGCTTCCAGCTTATCCAGCACCTTCTTCAGGCAATCAGTATCCAGCCAGTCATCGCTGTCCACGACCTTGTAGTACAGACCGGTGGCGTTGCGGATGCCCTGGTTGACACCCTCGCCATGGCCGCCGTTTTCCTGGTGGATGGCTTTGACGATGGTGGGGTACTTTGCAGCGTATTCGTCGCAAATGGCGGGGGTCTCGTCCTTGACCGAGCCATCGTCCACCAGAATGATCTCTGCGCGCTCACCGGCAGAGAGCAGCGTCTCGATGCAGTGGTGCATATAAGCTGCCGAGTTGTAGCAAGGCACGGCAAAGGTGATCAGTTTTTGCATAACGGAATGCTCCTTTATCATACTTGTCCGGCACGAAGATGTTGCCGGGATGGAATTATGTGCTCCTATTATAGCATTTTCGTACCTGAAAAGCTATCCTTAACTGAAAATACAAACGATTTTTTGTGCTTTTCGGCATAAAGTGTGCTTTTGGCAGAGCACGGCGGATGGTTTTGTGGTATACTAATAAGGTTTGAAGAAACGATCTTTGCAAAGCAAAAAGGCCGCTGTCTTTTACACGGAGGAACTCATGGAAAACCTGCACACCGTCTTGAAAAAAGTTTTTGGCTACGACAGCTTCCGCCCGGGGCAGGAGCAGATCGTGCAGCGGCTGCTGGCAGGGCAGGATGTGCTGGCGGTAATGCCCACCGGTGCGGGCAAGTCCATCTGTTATCAGGTGCCGGCACTGCTGCTGCCGGGTATCACCATCGTGGTATCGCCGCTGGTCAGCCTGATGAAGGACCAGGTGGGGGCGCTGGTGCAGGCAGGCGTAGCGGCAGCTTTTTTGAATAACAGCCTCACTGACAATCAAAAGGCGCTGATGCTGCACCGTGCACGGGAGGGCTGGTACAAGATCATCTATGTTGCACCCGAACGGCTGGAGATGCCGGGATTCCAGCGGTTTGCGCAGGAACAGCAGATCAGCATGGTCACAGTGGACGAGGCGCACTGTATCAGCCAGTGGGGGCAGGACTTCCGGCCCAGCTATCTGCGCATCAAGGCTTTTGTGGACAGTCTGCCCAGCCGCCCGGTGGTGGGGGCGTTCACCGCAACGGCGACCGCTCATGTGCGGGAGGATATCCGTACCCACCTGGCGTTGCAGCAGCCGTATGAAGTCATCACCAGCTTCGACCGCCCGAATCTCTGGTTCGAGACCCGGCGCTGCCTGCCCAGCGAAAAGCCGAAGGAGCTTTTGGAGCTGGTCTTGCAGGAGGGCGAGAACACTGGCATCGTCTACTGCAGCACTACAAAGCAGGTGGACGAGACGACCCGCCTGCTGCAGAGCCGCAGCATCCGTGCGGCGGCTTACCATGCGAAGCTGGACTCGGATACCCGGCGGCGGAATCAGGATGATTTCCTTTACGACCGGGTGCAGATCATGGTGGCGACCAATGCCTTTGGCATGGGTATCGACAAGCCCAATGTGCGGTTTGTGATCCACTATAATATGCCAAAGGATCTGGAAAGTTACTATCAGGAAGCAGGCCGTGCCGGACGGGACGGTGCACCCAGCCGCTGTACACTGCTGTACTCCGGCACCGATGTGCGTACCATCCAGTTTTTTATTGATAAGGAAAAGGAGGCAGACAATGGTCTGCCGCCGGATGTCAAGGCAGAAGCGGCCCGCAAAGCCCAGGAACGGCTCAAGTACATGACCTTTTATTCCACCACCCCGAAGTGTCTGCGGGGATTTATGATGGAATACTTTGGCGAGGCTGCGCCTGCTAAATGCGACAACTGTTCCAGCTGTCTGAATGCGGAGCAGGAAGCCCAGCTCCAGCTGCTGGAGTCCCGCCGTCGTGCAGCTGCCAGCGCCCGCCGCCTGGAAGAAAAGCCCCGGAGGGCAAAAGGACAGGCTGGGGCACTCAGTGCTTCCGACGAAAAACTGCTGGGTGCGCTGTATGCAGTGCGAAAACGACTGGCAGGCAAGCAGAATGTTCCGGCGTTTATGGTGTTCAATGATGCTACCCTGCGGGAAATGGCGGAGAAAAAGCCGATGAGCGTTGATGAACTGCTCAACATCAGCGGTGTAGGCGAGAAAAAGGCCGCCCGTTACGGCAATGCTTTTCTGCGGGTCATTGAAGAAGCAGTGGGCAGCAGAGAATAAAAGAGAAAAAAGAGCCTCCGGTTTTCCACCATCCTGCGGGATGCGTGTGGAAAACCGGAGGCTTTATAGTTTTTGTCAGTTCATGGTATGGGTGGAGAACACGGCCTCGTCCTCCCACCAGACCGGTGCCCCGGCGGCAAGGGACTTGGGCAGGTCCAGCAGACGCTGGTTGCTGCTGCCCCGGAACCGCAGGGAAATATCGTACTGCTCCTGCACAAAGCGCCCGTCCACGAGCACATCCAGCAATGTCAGCAGCTCATCGGTCACCTCGCACCGGGCAGCGCAGGGGACGGCGCCTGTCAGCTGTTCCCATGTGTAGCCGGAGTAACACCAGATGCTTTTGTTGGGGTACTGTGCTCGGAATGCCTGCACAAAGGGCAGGAGCGCCCGCTGGTTTTCCGGTTCCATCGGCTCGCCGCCCAGCAAGGAAAGCCCGGTGATATAGGCCGGCTCGCAGGATTCCAGCACCTGTGCCTGTACAGCGTCATCAAAGGGTTGACCATAATCAAAGCTCCACGCAACCTCATTGAAGCAGCCCGGGCAGTGGTGACGGCAGCCGGAAACAAAGATGCTGGTGCGTACCCCGGGGCCGTTAGCGATGTCATAATACTTGATGGTAGCGTAGTTCATAGAGGAAACTCCTGTCATATAAAAAGCTCCCCCAATGGGGGAGCTGGCGCACAGCGCCTGAGAGGGTCGCAGAAAAGGATCACAGATGCAGTACGCGGTCCTTGATCTCCTGGGTACGGCCCTGGTTCCAGAACTGGGTGCCGATATAACCGCAGGTGCGGCGGGCAACGTTCAGCTTGTTCTGGTCGCGGTTGCCGCACTTGGGGCACTCCCACACCAGCTTGCCGTCGTCTTCGGCGATCTTGATCTCGCCGTCGTAGCCGCAGCACTGGCAGTAGTCAGACTTGGTGTTCAGCTCGGCGTACATGATGTTATCATAGATGAACTGCAGCACGCTCATGACAGCTTCAAGATTGTCCTGCATATTAGGTACTTCCACATAGCTGATGGCGCCGCCCGGCGAGAGCTTCTGGAATTCGCTCTCGAATTTGAGCTTGGTAAAGGCGTCGATCGGCTCAGACACATGAACATGATAGCTGTTGGTGATATAGTTCTTGTCCGTG
>CAYXQN010000040.1:0-15669 GCA_964466825.1 uncultured Faecalibacterium sp.
GTTCTCCCTGTTGTCCATAGGGCAATTTTACTTACGATAAAATTATACCCTAAGAACTTTACAAGTCATATAGATAAACTTCGGTTCACGTTTGGATTGTTTTTTGTTATTTCACTTCAACTTACAAAGTTCGAAAAAAAATTCTGTGCAACTCGCACAAACTTTTTTCTTTACAACAAAAAACCGGAAACCGCCTGTTCCAGCAGTTTCCGGGTTTGACTCTATGCTTTTGATGTTACTTTTCCAGACTGATCTGGTCGATCAGCGCCAGCTCCTCCTCGGTAAAGTGGGTGTTCTGTGCCGCCTTGATGTTGTCCAGCATCTGCTGGAGTTTTAGGCCAGCGCCAAGCCCCGGCTGCACGAGATGACGTCCGAATCGCTGAAAGCAAACCCCGCCCCTAATAAAGATCAGGATCAGATGGCATGGCTTCAGCACATGAACAGCCTGAACGCAACGACTACCAGCAGAGACTCTGACTATTTGCCTGCCCTTGCGATCAACAACGCGAGACACATCAGACCAGGCAAAACCGCCTGCATTGTGGTCAAATCCAAATGAGGTCAGACCAAAAACAAAAAAGTCCAACGATTTCTAACATGAAATCGTTGGACTTTTGGTCCGAGTGGCGAGAATCGAACTCACGGCCTCTTGAACCCCATTCAAGCGCGCTACCAAAACTGCGCTACACCCGGATATCGCACCCGCCCCATTGCTGAAGCCTGACGACAAAAGATATTATACGCAGATTTGGTCTATTTGTCAACCGTTTTTTGCAAATTTCTTTATTTTTTATCGCATTTATTCATTTCGGTCGATAAGTCGTACTTTTTATTTTGTTTCCTCTTTCCGAAGCAGGGCATCCCGCTCCAAAAGAGGTTTGAGGTACTGGCCAGTAAAACTGCCCGGCACCTGCACCACCTGTTCCGGTGTACCTTGCGCAACCACCAGGCCTCCTGCATTACCGCCTTCCGGCCCCAGATCAATGATGTGGTCCGCACATTTGATCAGGTCCAGATTGTGTTCAATAACAATGACGGTATTGCCCGCATCCACCAGCTTTTGCAGCACTTCGATCAGGCGATGCACATCCGCAATATGCAATCCCGTGGTAGGCTCATCCAGGATATACACGGTCTTTCCGGTGCCGCGGCGCGCCAGCTCGTTTGCCAACTTGACCCGCTGCGCTTCACCGCCGGAAAGGGTGGTGGCACTCTGCCCCAGGGTCACATATCCCAGACCCACATCCAGCAGCGTTTGCAGCTTACGGGCGATCTTAGGCTGGTTTGCAAAGAATACGACCGCTTCTTCTACCGTCATGTTCAAAACATCTGAGATCGTCTTTTCCTTGTATTTGACCTCCAGCGTCTCTCGGTTATAGCGTGCACCCTTGCATACCTCGCAAGGGACATAGACATCCGGCAAAAAGTGCATTTCGATCTGCAAAATACCGTTGCCCTCGCAGGCTTCGCAACGGCCGCCTTTCACATTAAAGCTGAACCGTCCCGGGCCATAGCCGCGCATTTTTGCATCCTGTGTTTCTGCAAAGACTGTGCGGATATCATTAAATACCCCTGTATAGGTCGCCGGATTGGAGCGGGGCGTACGGCCAATGGGCTGCTGGTCAATACCAATGACCTTGTCCACAAACTCCAGTCCCTCTACCCCATCGCATTTTCCTGCGCGGGAACGTGCGCCGTTCAATTCGCTGGCCAGGGTCTTGTACAGGATCTCGTTGATCAAACTGGACTTACCCGATCCGGAGATACCGGTCACACAGATAAACTCGCCCAGCGGGAAGTTCACATCGATATTACGCAGATTATTTTCCCGCGCCCCAAGCACCTTGATGCAATTGCCCGTTCCAGGGCGGCGGGTCTGCGGCACTTCTATGCGCTTGCGTCCGGACAGATAATCACCGGTGATGCTACGTTTCGCCTTGCAGATATCCTTGACGCTGCCTGCAGCAACGATTTCACCGCCATGGACACCCGCACCGGGGCCCACATCCACCAGATAATCTGCACTGCGCATGGTGTCCTCGTCATGCTCGACCACAATGACCGTGTTGCCCAGATCCCTCAGGTTTTTCAAAGTTCCGATAAGTTTATCATTATCCCGCTGGTGCAGACCGATGCTCGGTTCGTCCAGCACATACAGCACGCCGGACAGTGCACTGCCGATCTGGGTAGTCAGGCGGATACGCTGGCTCTCGCCGCCGGAAAGAGTGCCTGCAGAGCGTGCAAGGGTGAGGTAGTCCAGACCCACGCTCTGCAGAAAATGGAGCCGGCTCTTGATCTCTTTCATGATCTGTCCGCCGATCTGCTGCTGTTTCTCGGTCAGATTCGGCTCGCTCTGTTCCATAAACTCCAGTGCTTCCCGGATGGACATCTCACAGAAGTCGCTGATGTTCTTGTCCTGGATGCGTACTGCCAACACGATCGGCTTGAGCCGCTTGCCGTGGCAGTCCGGACATTCCACACCGGACATAAAGCTGCTGATCTCTTCCTTCATCCATGTGCTGTTCGTCTCCCGGAAACGGCGCTCCAGATTTTCAACGATGCCCTCAAAGCTGTTATAATATACGCCGCTGCCAAATTCGTTGGTCCGGTGCATCTCCAGCTTTTCGCCATTGGTACCGTACAGCAGCGCATTGACCGCCTCGGTGCTCATCTCCTTGATGGGCGTGTCCAGTGTAAATCCATATTTTTTACCCAGACCAAGGTAGTACATCTCACTGACGCTGCCCTCGGCATAGTACCAGCCGCTGGCTTTGATCGCACCCTGACGGATGGAAAGATTGCGATTGGGCAGGATACGGTCCTCGTCCACCCGCATAAATGTGCCAAGACCCGTACATTTGTCACAGGCGCCCTGCGGGTTGTTGAAGGAAAACAGCCGCGGGGCCAGCTCCCCCATGGAAACTCCGTGCTCCGGGCAGGCAAAGTTCTGGCTGAAGGTCATGCACTCGCCGCCAATGACATCCACCTCGGCGATGCCACCTGCGAGGGAAAGTGCTGTCTCCAGCGAGTCTGCCAGCCGCCCGCGGATACCCTTGCGCATTGCCAGTCGGTCCACCACGATCTCCACCGTGTGCTTGACATTCTTTTCCAGCGTGATCTCCTCATCCAGATCATACTGTTCACCATCGATCCGGACACGCGCATAACCTGCTCGGCGGGCTGCATCCAGCTCTTTCTGCTGGGTGCCCTTGCGCTGACGCACCACCGGAGCAAGGATCTGGAACCTGATTCCTTCTTCCAGCTTGAGGACGGCATCCACCATTTCATCCACCGACTGCTGGCTGATGACCCGTCCGCACACAGGGCAGTGCGGCACACCGACCCGGGCGTACAGCAAGCGCAGATAGTCGTAGATCTCGGTCACAGTACCCACCGTAGAACGGGGATTGTGGCTGGTGGTCTTCTGGTCAATGGAAATGGCCGGCGAAAGGCCTGTGATCTCGTCCACGTCGGGTTTGTCCATCCGCCCCAGAAACATCCGGGCATAGCTGGAAAGGCTCTCCACATAGCGGCGCTGACCATCTGCATAAATGGTGTCAAATGCCAGACTCGACTTGCCCGAGCCGGAAAGTCCGGTCATAACGATAAGTTTTTCCCGCGGGAGGGTCAGACTGATATTCTTCAGATTGTGCTCTCGTGCACCTTTGATGACGATTTTATCGTTTGCCAAGGTATTTTCTCCCTTTTCGCTGCGTTTGCGCATGATTTTGTTTTCGTTCATTCTCTGCTGCCGAGTCCACGGTAGGGTTTTCTCCCCGTCGCAGTCGGTCGATCTGATCCCTGAGGAAGGCTGCGTGTTCAAATTCCAACAGCTTTGCCGCTTCCTTCATCTCACGCGTCAGCCGTTCGATGGCGGCCTCGCGCTCCATCTTACCCATACGACGGGTATTCTGCTTTGCATTTTCCGCCTTATCACTGATCTCAATGGTGTCCCGGATCTCTTTTACGATGGTTTTGGGTACGATGCCATGGGCGGCATTGTACTCCATCTGGATGGCGCGGCGCCGCTCTGTCTCGGTGATCGCCCGTTCCATGCTGTCCGTAACTTCATCTGCGTACATGATAACAAGGCCTTCTGCATTGCGGGCTGCACGGCCAATGGTCTGGATCAAACTGGTCTCACTGCGCAAAAAGCCTTCTTTGTCCGCATCCAGAATCGCCACAAGGCTTACTTCCGGCATATCCAGGCCCTCTCGCAGCAGGTTGATGCCCACCACAACATCAATGCTTCCCAAGCGCAGATCCTTGATGATCTCCATTCGCTCAAAAGTATCCACTTCGTGGTGCATATATTTGACCTTGATCCCCTGCTCGGTCAAAAAGTCGGTCAGGTCTTCTGCCATTTTTTTGGTCAGGGTCGTGACCAGTACCCGCTCCTGCTTTGCAATGCGGGCATTGATCTCGCCTAAAAGATCCGTGACCTGCCCTTCCACCGGACGCACCGAGATGAGCGGGTCCAGCAGACCGGTGGGGCGGATGACCTGTTGCGCTGTCCGGGTGCTGTTTTTGCGCTCGTACTCGCCGGGAGTGGCAGAGACAAAGATCATCTGATTGAGTTTGGATTCCACTTCCTCAAACTGCAGCGGACGGTTATCAAATGCCGATGGCAGCCGGAAGCCGTATTCCACCAGTGTCTTTTTGCGGGCATAGTCACCGCCGTACATCGCACGCACCTGCGGCAACGTCACATGGCTCTCATCCACAAAGAGCAAAAAATCCTCCGGGAAATAATCCAGCAATGTAGTCGGCATCGTCCCCGGTGCACGACCAGACAGCACCGCTGAATAGTTTTCCACGCCTTTGCAGACTCCTACTTCGCTGAGCATCTCAATATCATAATTCGTGCGCTGTGCAATGCGCTGTGCTTCGATCAGCTTGCCTTCTGCAGTAAAGCGCTTGACCTGCTCATCGCATTCCGCCCGGATCTTTTCCAGCGCTGCCGCCTTTTTATCCGCACTGACGATATAATGGCTCGCCGGAAAGATGGCAACGTGCTTGATGACATTCTGCTTTGCACCGGTCAGCGGTGCAAACTCTGTAATACGGTCGATCTCATCTCCAAAGAATTCTACCCGGATAGCCAGGTCGCTCATATAAGCAAGATAGATATCCACGATATCGCCGTGCACCCGGAACTTATTGCGCACAAAGTTCACATCATTGCGCTCGTATTGCAGGGTCACAAGCTTTTTACACAGTTCATCCCGCTCCATCTGCATCCCCGGGCGCAAGCTGATGACCATGCTGCGGTAGTCAATGGGATCGCCCAACGAATAGATACAGGACACCGATGCCACGATGATAACGTCCCGCCGTTCAGACAGGGCAGCCGTTGCCGAGTGTCTCAACCGGTCGATCTCATCATTGATGGCACTATCCTTTTCAATATAGGTATCCGTGCTGGGGATATACGCCTCCGGCTGGTAGTAGTCGTAGTAGGATACAAAGTATTCCACTGCATTGTTCGGAAAAAACGCCCGGAACTCGGTGCAAAGCTGTGCCGCCAGGGTTTTGTTGTGTGCCAGCACCAGCGTAGGCCGATTGCATTGCGCAATGACATTCGCCATGGTAAAGGTCTTTCCGCTGCCGGTCACACCCAGCAAAGTCTGGCAGCGGTCTCCCCGCTGCACACCCTCCACCAGCTGTTCGATCGCCTGCGGCTGGTCTCCCGTTGGAGAATAAGGAGACACCAGCTGAAAAGTCTCATCTGCCACAGTCCGCGCTCCTCTCTGGTCTTGCTCTCGCAAAGAACCACAATTAGTTGTATTCATCGTCCCAATTATATCACAGTAGTTTTATAATGTAAACAACTTTTGCTCCCTTACGGCCAAAACAATGTTCCCGTCTGGAAGTCGTACAGCGGCATCCGGTTTGCATCCCGCATCGAAAAACACTCTGTATCCGTCAGGATAAAATGGTCCAGCAGATGGATCTTTACCAGCCCCAGCGCCCGGGCAATGTTCCCTGTGGCTTCCATATCCTCCATCGAAGGCAGCGCCACACCATTCGGATGATTATGACAAAGCACTACCGCATCCGTTTTGCCCTTGATCGCAGCTTTTACCACATCCGTGATTTCCAGGCTGACCCGGTCACTGGTTCCCTCCCGCAACCAGACGGCTGCCCGCACCCGCCTGCGGCTGTCCAGCGAAACCAGCATTGCCCGCTCGTAGTCCGACCACGCAAATTTCGCCATCAGGTAACTGCCCATCTGCTCTGTGGTCTTGATGCAGCGGGTACCGCTGGTCCGGCTCCGCCCATAATAGCGGCTGATCTGGGGCAGCAGGTGCAGCATCCGGGCAGTGGCAGGACCCACTCCTTCCACTGTGCAAAGTTCTTCTTCCGAGGCTTCCAGCACAGCCGCAAAGTCTCCAAACCGATCGATCAGATCATGTGCGATCCCGTTGGTATCCTTTTGTGCGTTGGTCAGATAAAGAACATATTCCAGAGCCTCATGGGGTGCAAGGCTGTCCAGCCCATAGTTCTGCACCCGCTCATGCATCCGCTGTCTGTGCCCCTGGTGGGCATTCTTCTTTTCTGCCATTGCGCCGGTCTCCTTTTTATCGATTCTCTTTTTAGAATACCCATTTTTCTACGCAAAGACAAGACTTCCGGCAAAAAAATGTTATGGTTCGCCCCTGTTTATCCGTTGACTTCCCAAAGGGAGTGTATTATTATGGGCTTGTAATATTACCATTGTAACAGAGGATCATTTTATGAAACAATTTACCGCCACCGCCAACGACGAAGGCGTGCGTTTGTCCCGCTTTGTCCAGAGCGTGACCAAAGACTTTCCCACCAGTTTGCTTTATAAGAGCTTTCGCAACAAGCGCATCAAGGTCAACGGCAAAAAAGGTGCGCCGGAAGACCGTCTCCACACCGGCGATCTGATCGAACTGTACATTAACGACGAGTTCTTCCCTCCGGAGGGTGCAAAACCCGCCGCAAAAGCCGCAAAAGCACCCAAAAAGCAGCAGAATCAGCCCAAGGTCACCGTCATCTACGAGGACGAGAACATCGCTGTGCTCTACAAGCCCACGCATCTGCTCTGTCACAGTGACCGCACCGGCGATGCCAACCTTGTGGACGCATTCACCCAGTATCTGACCGAAAAAGGCGAATACGATCCCAACGGCGAGAACCGCTTCAAGCCTGGCATCTGCAACCGGCTGGACCGCGGCACCGAGGGTCTTGTCATTGCCGCCAAGAGCTACGCTGCCCTGCGTGATATGAACGAGATCATCCGCACCGATCTGCTCAAAAAAGAGTACTACACCATCACGGTGGGCATCCCCCAGAGCGGGCGGTTTACTGCATGGTGGGAGCATGACGAAAAGAACAACAAGGTCAGCATCCACGCTCACCAGTCGCAGGACGAACGCCGCAAGCAGATCATCACCGATGTGGATGTTCTGCGCACAGCCGGTCCCTACGCACTGTGCAAGATCGGGCTGATCACCGGGCGCACCCATCAGATCCGCGCCCACCTCGCCTACCTGGGCAGACCCGTGCTGGGCGATATCAAATACGGCAACCGTAAGATGAACGAGCGCACCGGCACCCGGACGCAGGCCCTGTGTGCCGTGCGGGTGAGCTTCCTCGACATTCCGGAGGAGAATACCCTGCATTATCTTTCCGGCAAGGTCGTCAAGCTCAAAGACCCGCAGATCCTCCGGCAGTTCGACGCACTGGACAAGTCCAAGCAGGAACCTGCCAAAGGAGAGTGACCCATGGAGCCGACTTTCTTTTTCAAAAGCGTTCTGGAACAGGATACCGCCCCGGTGGTGCTGTGTGATTTGAATAACACCATCGTTTATCTGAACCCCGCTGCCGCGCACGCCTATCAGAACTACGGCGGCGCAGCACTGCTGGGCAGGAGCCTGCTGGACTGTCATTCCGCCGAATCTTGCGCCATGATCCATCGGGTCGTGGAATGGTTTTCCTCCAGCACCGATCACAATATCATCTACACCTACCGCAACACGCAGGAAAACAAGGATGTTTACATGGTTGCCCTGCGGGATGATGCGCAAAACCTCATCGGCTACTACGAAAAGCACGAGTACCGCACCACCGAGAGCCGCACACTCTACGATTTTACCGATTAAGCACAAACCAAAAGCGGCGCACCGCCGGGGAAGTCCCCCAACGGTGCGCCGCTTTTTTGTATTTATTTTTCTGCCGAATCCTTTTCCTGCTCTTCACGCAGCTTTTTGATGCGCTTTTTCTCGCTTTCCACCCGGGGCCAGGGCCAAGCAAAGCCTTCGTGCTCCTTGCACCAGCGGCTCAGCGGATAGAACGCAAACGCAAAACCGAACACATACAACAGCAGGTACAGCAGCGAATCCAGCATGACCAGTGCATCCAGTGCTGCGATCAGCGCCATAACAAAGCCAGCCTTCAAAAAGAACTGTCCGTTCTGGCGGCAGTATTCCTCAAAATTCTCTGCCTTGACGGCACGCCGCCCCTGATCGCCCCAGACGCGGGGGTTCTTCATGACCGAATAGCCGTAAAAGACCATCATCAGGCCACAGGTGAGCTGAAATCCAAAAAACATCTTTGTACCTCGTTGTATTGTTATTTCAGGCAGGATCGCCGGTCAGCGCTCAGTCCTCGAACAGGCTCTTGACTTCCGGCAGGAAATCCAGCGTTGCAAAGTAATCGCGCGGAGTCTCGGCACGGCGGATCAGGCGGTGAGAGCCGTCCTCGCACAGCAGAACTTCGGCACTGCGCAGCTTGCCGTTATAGTTGTAACCCATCGCAGAGCCGTGTGCACCGGTGTCGTGGATGTACACGATGTCGCCAATATCGATCTTGGGCAGCATCCGGTCCACTGCAAACTTGTCGTTGTTCTCGCACAGACCGCCGACCACATCATACTTGTGGTCACAGGGAGCATCCTCCTTGCCCAGCACGGTAATGTGATGGTAAGCGCCGTACATTGCAGGGCGCATCAGGTTGGCAGCACAGGCATCCAGACCGATGTACTCTTTGTAGATGTGCTTTTCGTGGATAGCAGTTGCCACCAATGCACCGTAGGGACCGGTGGTAAAACGGCCCATCTCGGTAAAGATGGCCACATCCTCCATACCAGCAGGTACAAGGATCTCCTCAAACTTCTTGCGCACACCCTCACCGATCGCCATAATGTCGTTCTCGGTCTGGTCGGGGCGGTAAGGGATGCCTACGCCTCCGGACAGGTTGATGTAACCGATGTGTGCACCAGTCTCCTTGTGGATGCGCACTGCCAGCTCGAACAGGATGCCTGCCAGCTCAGGATAATATGCATCCGAGATGGTATTGGAAGCCAGGAACGCATGGATGCCAAAGTTCTTGGCACCCTTCTGCATCAGCTTCTTGTAGCTTTCGATCATCTGTGCTTCGCTCATGCCGTACTTGGCATCGCCGGGCTTGTCCATGACCTGGAAGCCTTCCTTGCTCTCACCCAGCTGGAAGGTCCCGCCGGGGTTGAAGCGGCAGAAGATGTTCTCCGGGATGCCTGCCACACGGTCCAGGAACTCCACCATGGTCGCATCGTCCAGGTTGATGTATGCACCCAGCTCATAAGCCTTCTGCATATCCTCCACCGGGGTCTGGTTGGAGGAGAACATGATCTCCTCGCCGGTAAATCCCAGCGCTTCGCTGAGCATCAGCTCGGTCAGGGAGGAGCAGTCCACACCGCAGCCTTCTTCCTTCAGGATCTGGAGGATGACGGGGTTGGGCAGCGCCTTGACTGCAAAATACTCCTTGAAGCCCTTGTTCCAGCTGAATGCCTTATTGATGCGGCGGACATTCTCGCGAATGCCCTTTTCGTCGTAAATGTGGAACGGTGTAGGCACATCGGGAATGATCTCCTGCACCATTTCCTCGGTCAGGAACGGTTTCTTTTCCATAGTTACATCCCTCTCATTTCTTATCACACGCAGCGCTCTGCTGCGCAAAAGCTTGTTTACATCCGGAGATTGCTCCGCACCGGGGTAAAGGTGGGGATCATCTCCTCCAGCTGGGTCACAACACCTTCGTCGTTGTGTTCAGCTGCTTCTGCCAACCGGCTCAGCTGATCATAAAATACCGCAAGGTCGATTTTGCGGGGAGAAGCTACAAAGATCTTGTTATGCTGGGTGCGGCGCATCTTGCTCTGCTCCTCATCCATCATCAGTTCTTCATAGAGCTTTTCGCCCGGGCGCAGACCAACGATCTTGATCTCCATATTCACGCCCGGCTCGTAGCCATAAAAGCGGATGAGCTGTTTTGCCAGATCCATGATCTTGACCGGCTCGCCCATATCCAGCACATAGATGCTGCCGCTTTCTGCCTGAGCACCCGCCTGCAGTACCAGCTGCGCAGCCTCCGGGATGGTCATAAAGTAGCGCTCGATATTGGGGTCGGTCAAGGTGACCGGACCGCCTTTTTTGATCTGCGCCTCAAACAGCGGGATCACACTGCCGTGACTGCCCAGCACATTGCCAAACCGCACTGCCGTGCACTTCATATCCGTATTGCCCGCAAAGGTCTGGATAAGCATCTCACAAATGCGCTTTGTGCATCCCATAACGCTGGTGGGGTTGACCGCCTTATCGGTGGAAAGCTGCACAAACCGCTCTACTCCATGCTCACTGGCACTGACAAGCAGATTTTTCGTGCCGAACACATTGTTCTTGACCGCCTCCGCAGGGCTGACCTCCATCAGCGGAACGTGTTTGTGTGCTGCCGCATGGAACACCACCTGCGGATGATAGGTCTCAAACACCTCATCCAGCCGCTTTTTGTCCCGGACGGAGCCCACCAGAACTGTGACCGGGATCTCCTGCCCATATTTCTGCTGCAATTCCATCAGCAGCTCGTAGGCACAGTTCTCGTAAATATCAAAGATCAGCAGCTTACCCGGAGAAAACCGCATCACCTGGCGGCAAAGCTCGCTGCCAATGCTGCCGCCGCCGCCCGTCACCAAAACGGTTTTGCCGGTCAGATAATCCGAAATACGGTCATTGTCCAGCGTAACCTCCTCACGGGAAAGAAAATCCGCTGTGTTCAGCTCACGGAACGCCCCCTGCCGGGGTGCATTGGCTCCCACCTGCTGGGGATCGCTCAGCACCTGTACGGCGCAATGCGTGCTCATGCACAGATCCAGTACATGGTTCATCCGGCTGCCGTGCAGCGTGGGGATCGCAATAATAATGGTGTGGATGTTATACCGGGTACAAAGCTCCGGGATATCCTCCAGAGTCCCTTTGACCGGAACCCCATGGATGGTCTGGTTGTGCTTTGCCGGGTTATCGTCCACCGCAACCACTGCATGACCATATTCCTTGTTGGTCTTGCACACGCTGATCGCCCAGGCACCAGCCTCACCCGCACCTACGATCAGCACCGGCCGGTTCGGGTCTTTGGCCGGGACGCCCCGCAGCCGTTCCCCCAGCGGATGGTTCAAAAACAGCCGCCAGGCCAGCCGGCTGCCGCCCACCAGCAAAAAGATGAACACCGCCGCCATCACATTGGCCGAATTGAACAATACCCCGTGGACGCAGAACCGGTTGATGAGATACACCGCCACCGTCGGCGCGCCTACCATGCAGGCAAGCCGGATCAGATCCCGCTCCCCTGCGTACTTCCACAGAACGGAATACACACCACCCAGCAGAAAGCATACCAGATATACCGCAACGATCCACGGCAGATTGTGATACAGGATCGCACTGTTATGGGCCCACCAGCCCACTTCCGACGCACCGTCGGCACGCAGCAAAAGCGCAAAATAAAAGCTGAATGCAACAATGGCTGCATCCAGCAGCACAAGCACTGTACGCCGTGCCAGCAGCGCAAGGGTGCTTTTCGTTTTTTTATTCACAAATATTTTCCTCTTTTATCCGGCATCAGACCTCCCGCCCTCTGCCGCTATTCTGCAGGCATCGCCTGCATACTGAAAGTTTTGCTACTTTCACTCCTGTATTATACTCAAATCTCTCTGCTCTGTCCAGAATATTCCCGCATCCTTCTTATTTTCATCATTTTTCCACCTTCACAGGCCCTTTTCGGCCGGGCCGAAGTGCCTGCAGCTCCTTTGCAAGCCCAAGCGGCAATGCTGCCGCCAAAAACACTGCGGCAGTCACACTGCCGCCCGCCGCCAGTAAAAACAGTGTGCCCCAATCAGCAGCTGCCCTGCGCATCCACAGCCCGGCAGGCAGCGCTGTCAAAGCTGCCAGTACCGGGGCTCCCATCCAGTGCCACAAGCCGGCCTTCATCCCGCTAACGTGCAGCAGCCGCCCCACATTTGCAGCGCAGGTATAAAAATTGGATATCAGGATCACCGCCAAAAATCCCTTCATCCCCCACCTTGGCAAAAGCAGGACCACCCCTGCAATGCGCAGGATCGAATCCCATACGCTGTAGCGGAACACAGCATTCTGTTCTCCCATTCCCTTCATGGCACCATCCACCATACTTTCCAGATAGATCAACGGCATTGCAACTGCCAGCGTTTCCAGATACTCCCCCGCCTCCGGGCTGTTATAAAACAGCTGCGCCAGTGCTTTGCCCCATACCCAGAACAACACCCCTGCTAAAGCCGAAAAATATCCTGTCAGCCGGAGCATTCGTCCCAGCAGCGTTTGCAGGCGCCGTTCCTGCCCCAGGACCTGCGCCTGTGTGATCTCTGGCATCAGCAGCACCCCAAGGCTGCCCAGCAGACCAAACGGAAAATTGAGCAGCGGCAGCGCCATCCCCTTCAGCACCCCATACTGTTCCAACGCAGCACCCCTGCCCCCGGCTCCTGCCAGATATACTGCAAGGCAGGCCGGCACCAACATATTTTCAGCCGTGTGCAATGCGCTGGAAAGGACCCTCCCGCCTTCCACCGGCAGCAGGAGCTCCCACAGTCTTCGCCCCGGTTCTTCCGGTCTGTTGGCCTTATAGCGGCCAAAACACCCCTTTGCTTCCTTTTTATAAAACAGCAGCATTGCTCCGGTCGATATTGCCTCGCTCAAAGCCGTAGCCGCCAATACTGCTGCGCACCGCACCCCTGCATCCAACCCCTGCGTGCGGGTCAATCCCACTGCCACCGCTGTGATCCGCACCATCTGTTCTGCCAGCTGACTGATCACATTGGGGGTCACCTTCCGCCGGGCCAAAAAGAATCCTCGCATCACCGCCGACACTGCCATCCATGGCATCCCCAATGCGGACACCCTCAGTGCGCCGGCAGCCCTCACATCCCCCAGCCACCATTGGGCTGCCGGACCTGCCGTCATAAACTGAGCCGCCATAGCCGCCGTTCCAAGGATGAGTGCCGCAGCCAGCAGCCAGTGCAGCATCCCCCGGGCTGTCCGGCGGTCCCGGCTCAGTTCTTCGGTCATCAGACGCGTTGCCGCCACCGAGATCCCTGCTGTTGCCAGCGTAACAAACAGCGAATACACTGCCAGCACCAGCTGGTACAGCCCCATTCCCTCGCCGCCCAAAGCATTTGCCAGATAGATGCGCAGCCCCATACCCGCCAGCCGCAGTACAATATCCGAACCGGTCAGGATCGCTGCATTTTTCAAGTAACTCTGCCTCATGCCGCACCTCCCTGTTGGTCTTATGCAGGCGCTCGGTTCAATATACGGCACAAGCGGCGCTTTTATTCTGTTCACAGCGTATCTCAGGGTGTTCTCAGCTTTCCGCTCCGATTTCCCCGTGCAGCGGCTTGTGTGGGTTGTTTCTTTCCCAGTTTTGTGATATGATATGGATTGGTCAGAAAGATTTCTGTTCGAGTACTATAAGGAGGAAGCGCACAGGCTCATCCCCTGTGTGCATTGAGAGTATGAGTGAAGAATGCACCCATGACTGTTCCAGTTGCAGTGCAGCTTGTTCTTCCCGCAATGCCGCTCCGCAGCACGATGCACCCAACCCCCACAGCAGTGTGAAAAAGGTCATCGGCGTCGTGTCCGGCAAAGGCGGTGTTGGCAAGAGCATGACCAGTGCCCTGCTGGCCTGCGCAATGGCGCGCCGCAGCTACCATTGCGGCATTCTGGACGCAGACATCACCGGCCCGTCCATTCCCAATCTGTTCGGCATCCATGGCCGTGCCATGGCCGATGAGCAGGGCTGCTGGCCCATCCAGAGCCGTATGGGCATTGATGTCATGAGCATCAATCTGCTGGTAGAAAACGAAGAAGATCCCGTTGTGTGGCGCGGCCCCGTCATTGCAGGTGCCGTCAAGCAGTTCTGGACCGATGTTGTCTGGAAGGACGTCGACTTCTTGTTCGTGGATATGCCCCCGGGTACCGGTGATGTCCCCCTGACTGTATTCCAGAGTCTGCCGGTAGACGGTATCGTGGTGGTGGCAAGCCCTCAGGAACTGGTCAGCATGATCGTGGCCAAGGCAGTTAATATGGCTGAGATGATGAAGGTTCCTATGCTGGGCATCGTGGAGAACATGAGCTACATCCTCTGCCCCGACTGCGGCAAGCAGATCAAGGTATTTGGCGACAGCCATGTGGATGAGGTCGCTGCAAAGCATGGCCTGCCTGTTCTGGCCAAGTGCCCCATCGACCCCAAGCTGGCCGAGCTGTCTGACGCCGGCATGATCGAGACCTATGGCGGCGAGTATCTGAATGCTGCTGCCGATGCCTGCGAGAAGCTGTTAGGCAAATAATTTTACACATTCTTCCCCGCAGTACCGTTGGTTCTGCGGGGATTTTTACTGCAAAAGAATGTCTTTTGCTCCATCTCTTTCACTTAAAAAAACAAGGTTCTTCCCTGTTTTTTTGTTATTTTTTTCGTTTTGTGAAGCCATTTCAACTTTTCGTCTGTTTTTTTGAAAGACTTTCCGCTTTTTTCTATTGCTATTCTCCCGCTTATGCTTTATAATGATGAAGTGGATCTGCACTGCGGCAGATCTGTCCTGTGCCCGAAAAGCAAGCTCTTCCCGCTGCAGTTCCGCAGCGGCAGTTTCTTTTCGCTCACCCTGTATAGAGAACAAATCGGGAAAGGGAGTATTTTATTATGCTGACAAACGAATACCTGAAGCGTGTTTACGAGGGTCTTGCACAGCGCAATGCCCATGAGCCGGAGTTTCTGCAGGCGGTGCATGAGGTGCTGGAAAGCATCCAGCCCCTGGTAGAAAAGCACCCCGAGTACGAAAAGGCTGGTCTGATCGAGCGCATGGTCGAGCCGGAGCGCATCATCACCTTCCGTGTACCCTGGGTGGATGACAAGGGCAATGTCCAGGTCAACCGCGGCTATCGTGTGCAGTTCAACAGCGCCATCGGCCCCTACAAGGGCGGTCTGCGCTTTCATCCCTCTGTCAACCAGAGCATCCTGAAGTTCCTCGGCTTTGAGCAGATCTTCAAGAACAGCCTGACCACCCTGCCCATGGGCGGCGGCAAGGGCGGTTCCGACTTTGATCCCAAGGGCAAGAGCGATATGGAAGTCATGCGCTTCTGCCAGAGCTTTATGACCGAGCTGTACCGCCATATCGGCCAGTTTGTGGACTGCCCCGCCGGTGATATCGGTGTTGGTGCCCGTGAGGTCGGCTATATGTTTGGTCAGTACAAGCGCCTGACCAACAGCTTCCAGGGCGGTATGCTCACCGGCAAGGGTCTGACCTTCGGCGGCTCTCTGGCCCGCAAGGAGGCCACCGGCTTTGGTCTGTGCTACTTTACCGCTGAA
>CAYXQN010000041.1:0-15643 GCA_964466825.1 uncultured Faecalibacterium sp.
GTCTGAAATATATACATCCCTTTTATGTCACACTTTATCCTGTATAATTTGAATCACAGCGTTATAAAGATGCTCCTCCCCAAAAAGCACCTTCCCGTGAACCTCAATTCGTACAAATTTTTTGCGAAATGATTCCATTTTCATTCAGGCAGTGATATGATAGTCTATATCTGAGACTTATCATCCGGAGGTGTTTCTATGGGCGATCTTTTCCAATATGATTCAAAATTCGGGCGGATCATGGCCAAGCTTGCGGACTGCGTGACTGTGAGTTTGCTGTGGATCGTATTCTGTTTGCCTGGTGTTACCGCTGGTGCCGCCACAACAGCACTCTATTACAGTGCTGTAAAGTTCCTCCGTGAGGATCGCAGTACGGCTGTCAAGGAATTCTGGCACTCCTTCAAGTCCAACTTCAAGCAGTCCACCATCGTAATGCTCCTTGCGCTTTTCGTCAGTCTCGGCTGGGGACTTGCCTGCCTGACCATTTACGAAAAGTTTGCGGCGAGCCTGCTCATCGTTTATCTTGTTTATTTTATCGTGCTGGCCTTTGGCATCATGTGGCTGCACTATATTTTCTCTTACATCGCGCGCTTTCAGGACACACTGTCCACGGTGTTAAAGAACACCCTCTATATCTGCCTGTCCAACTTCCCCTATTCCCTGCTGGTGGTCACCTTGTTTGCCATGGTGCTGTTTTTCATGGCTATAACATTGCCCACCTCGCTTTGGGCACTTCTGGCTCTCCCTGCGGTATATGCCGTTCTGGTCAGCCTGATTCTGGAGCCGATCTACAAAAAATATCTGCCCGATGAACCGGACGAGGAAACCTAAATGGACGATCAAGTTACTTTCAAAGATTTGACCTTCTCCAAAAAGCTGGAGCACATCTGGATCTACTACCGTGTTCCCATCCTTGTTGTTCTCATCGGAGCGGTGCTTCTGATTTCGTTGGTCAAAACGCTTTTCTTCCCCCCAAAGTCCGTGATCGACGTGATCATGGTGGATTCCAACGCCAACGCTCATACCGACACGACCGCTTTTGACGCATTTCTGGAGCGCTGCGGCATTGAACCTTATGAGGGTGCGGTCAACCTGAACACCAACATCAGCTTTTACGATGAGGAGGAGCTGGCGCAGCTCAACGAAATGGATCAGAGTCAGGCTGTTCTGAGCAACTACGACAAGGAGCAGATCCTTTTCACCCTTATGGCTGCCGGCAATGCCGATATTTTCTTTGGCAAGGGCGAAGTCTTTCTCTCCTATGCAGAGGAAGGAATGTTCCGTGATCTGACCGAGCTGCTTTCCCCAGAGCTGCTTGCACGGTATCAGGAGCACTTGATCTATACCGAGGAGCGTGGTGTCCGCTACCCTTGTGCGGTCGCTCTGAAGGATAACCCCTGGCTTGCAGAAAACGGCTACTACACAGAATGCTATTTCGGTGTGCTTTATCTGAGTGATTCTCCGGAAGTTGCGGCACAATTTGCAGAATTTCTTCTAACTCAGTAAACGAACAAAAAACACGCATCCTTTTGGATGCGTGTTTTTTATTTACCATTTTTACAAAGTATATCCGCTCAGCACTTACAGATTTTCGCCGTTTGTGCGGATGATCTCCCGGTAGTCATAGGCAGAGTCCTTCCAGATGCGCTCCTGCGTCTGGTAGTCCACATAGATCAGACCAAAGCGGGCATCATAGCCCACTGCCCATTCAAAGTTGTCCATCACAGACCAGTGCAGATAACCGATCACCGGCACGCCTTCTTCCGCTGCCTGTTTCAGGTACTTGAGGTGGCGGTGGATGTAGTCGATGCGCTGCGGGTCATGCACTTTCCCGTCCAGCATCACAAAATCGATGTTTGCCATGCCATTCTCGCTGACCAGAATGGGGAGATGGTAGCGCTCATAATGGAACTTCGATGCCCAATAGATCACTTCCGGCGTGATGGGCCAGTTCAGGGCGGTGCGGGGCATACCGGGACGCACCAGAGGGTTCACCTTGCCGGGTGTTTCCGCATAGTTATCCGAATTGTAAACATTGTAGGCGTAGAAATCCAGCGGCTGGCAGATCGTTTTCAGGTCTTCGTCCGAGATCGCCTTTTTCAGCGGTTCCGGCACGATGCCCAGCACAACGGGATCCGACCACCAGCTATTGGAACGGATACCGCCGAACTCGTCAAAGCTCGCCTGCCGTGCCTTTTCAATCTCCTCTGCGCTGTTGTTCAAAGGAGTCTGCACCGGGCCGGTGGGGGCAAAGCCGATCTTCGGGGTCTGTTTTGCAACCTCCCGGATGACCTGCACTGCTCTGCCGTGCGCCATCATCACGTTCCGCACGATGTACGGGAGCTGCACCGTCTCTGTATGGAACGGTGCATGACGGCCGCTGTGGTATCCCACGCCGATAAAGCACTGCGGCTCGTTCAGGGTGATCCACCAGCGTACTTTGTCCGACAGCGCTTCCACGACTACCTTGACATAGTCCGCAAAATAATCTGCAATTTCCGGGTTCTCCCAGCCGCCCTTGTTGTACATCCACATCGGCAGGTTCCAGTGGAACAGGGTCACTACCGGCTCGATTCCGGCAGATGTCAGCTCATGGACCAGATCTACATAGAACTGCAAGCCTTTTTCGTTTACTACACCGGGTTCCGGCATCACACGGGGCCAGCTGATGGAAAAGCGATAGGCTTTCAACCCCATCTCCTTCATCATTGCCACATCTTCCTTGTAGCGGTGGTAGTGGTCACATGCCACATGACCGTTTTCGCCATGGGCAACATGACCTTCGCACAGGGCATCCCAGATACCGGCTGTCTTGCCATCCTCAAAGGCAGCGCCTTCGATCTGGTGGGCGGCCGTTGCACCGCCCCAGAGAAAATCGCTCGAAAATGCCATAACTATTTCTCCTTTATGCTTTCCAGAATTTGATATGATACTGTTTGCACATTTTGCGGATCTCAATAAATGCGATCACGGCTGCCAGCGTACCGCAGAGGGTGTTGCTCAGTGCAAGGCACAGACCAATGGTGTTGGGACCGTCGGTCTGCCCCATCACTGTGTAGTGCTGCAGAACATACAGCACCGGCACACGGAATACGAACACACGGCAGAAGTTCATGACCAGCGTCAGATTGGTTTTGCTGATGCCGTACAGCAGACCCATGACCGCAGAGTGCACTGCCAGCGGGATCACCGCAATGGCTTCGTAACGGTAGACGGTCGCGATCATCTGCGCAAACTCCCGGTCACCGGCCGCAGACATCATGCTCAGCGGTTCCAGAACCAGCAGTGATGCCACCATCAGCGCAAAGGCGACCAGCAGATCAATGAACAGCATGTGCTTGAAGGCAGAAACTGCCCGTTCCGGCTTGCCTGCACCCAGGTTTTGACTGATGATGGCAGAGCCGCCCTCCTGAAAACCGTTCTGAGGAGTAATGGTGATGCCGCTGATCCGGTTGGAAACAGAAGTTGCACCCACCGTATTGGGGTGGTAGCTCAGCCCCTCCCCGGCACACATAGCATTCACCAGCACACGACCGTACGAGAACGCAAACTTCTCCACGATGATCGGGAACGAAAGATGCAGCATCGGTCCTGCAACATCCCTCCGGAAGGTGATTGCCCGGAAGGAGAAGCTGAAGATGTTCCCCTTGCGGCTCAGATAATAGAACGCCGCAAACAGGATGATGCACTGAGACACCAGCGATGCCACGCTGAGCATCTCAATGGTCGGCTTGCCGAAGCCCAGCGGCTCCCAGCCCAGCACAAAGAACGCCGACAGTGCCAGCTTTGCAATCGTCACCGCCATATTCAGCCAGAAGATCCGCTTGGAGTTGCCTCTGGCTCGCTCGATGGCGATGTAGACGCTGTTAAAGAAGCTGACGACCATGCCCACCAGTTCCAGCACAAAGTAGGTCGTCCCCTGCTCAATGAGCACCTCCGGAGCACCGAACAGCCGCAGGACCTGCGGCGCAAACGGCACGCAGATGCCCAGGATCACCACACTCAGGATGCCGCACATGGCAAACAACGTGCTGACGCGGGTGCGCACAAGTTCGTAGTCCTTTGCACCAAAAGCCTCGCTCACTTTGATGCTTGCGCCCACCGCAAGACCGGCTCCCAGCGCAGAGAGCATGGTACTGATGGTGGAAAGATACGCCACCGTGGTCACGGTGGACGCACTGATCATGGATGCCAGCATGGTATCCAGCATCCGAAACAACTGGTTCAGGCTCTGATACAGAGTCAGCGGCAAGCAGACATGGATCATCAGCCTGCCCATATTTCCGTTTAAGGCAAAGTCTTGAAATGCTTTGTCATCGCTCGACAATTTTTCCATTTCATCATCTCCGGTCAAACGCCTGCGATCATCTCGATCTCTGCCAGTTCCTCTGCCGTAAAGGAGGTGTTGTTGAGCATTTCCAGATTTTCAAGGATCTGCGACGGACGGGATGCACCGATGAGCACGCTGGTAACTGCCGGGTTATTCACCACCCAAGCCAGTGCCATCTGTGCCAGGCTCTGACCACGGCGCTGGGCGATCTCGTTCAGCTTACGCACCTTTTCCATCTTTTCAGGCACCAGGCTGGACTCCCGCAGATACCGGCCGTCCCGGCGGATACGGCTGTCCTCCGGGATCCCGTTCAGGTACTTATCCGTCAGCATCCCCTGCTCCAGCGGCTTGAATGCGATCACGCCCTGCCCATTCTCCTGTGCAAAGGGCAGCAGACCGTTCTTGACGTTCTTCCGGTTCAGGATGGAGTAGCTGTTCTGATGCAGCACAAAGGGCGTTTTCAGCTCTTTCAGGATCGCAGTTGCCTTTGCAGCGCTTTCCCCGTCGTGGTTGGAAATGCCCACATACAGCGCTTTGCCGCTTCTGACCGCCTGATCCAATGCCAGCATGGATTCCTCCAGCGGGGTCTCCTCGTCACGGCAATGCAGATAGAAGATATCCACATAGTCCAGCTGCATCCGCTTCAGGCTCTGATCAAGGCTTGCCAGCAGGTGCTTCCGGCTGCCCAGCTGACCGTAAGGGCCATCCCACATTTCGCAGCCTGCCTTGGTGGAGATGATCATCTCGTCCCGGTAAGGCTTGAAGTCCTTCTGATACAGGCGACCGAAGCTCTCCTCTGCACAGCCAAAATCCGGGCCATAGTTGTTTGCAAGGTCAAAATGGGTAATACCATGATCAAATGCGGTGCGGGTCAGCGCCTGCATGTTTTCCATCGTCGCATTCTTGCCAAAGCTGTGCCAGAAGCCAAGCGAGATCACCGGCAGCTTCAGACCGGTGTTGCCTGCCCGCTTGTAGATCATCTTGTCGTATCGTTTCTCATCTGCAATATACATCATTCTCACTCCTCAAAACTTCGACGCATAAATATCCAGTTCCACATCCTTGTGGACATTCTCGATGTGCAGCCCCTCGGTCAGTTCGATATCCGCCGGGATGTTCATCAGGGTGTCACCATCGTACCAGTGCGTCCACTTGCCGTTCAGTGCCTTTTCGCGGTCGAGCAGGATCTTCTCCAGCGCATAGACTGCATCATGGATGTACTCCTCGTATGCAGCATCCTCGCCATGGCTGCGGCGGTTCTGCGCTGCCAGACACAGATCCTTTACCCACTCGTACAAGCCGATCATGATCTCGGCCTGTACGATGATGTTATTGGTAAAGAAGCCCTTCCGCTCTGCCGGGATATTCTTCCGCACCTGCATCGCCTTGTGGTAGAACTGTCTGAACCGCTTCAGACCTGTCTCTGTTGCGTTGAGATAGTAGGCGATAAAGTCATCCGTCTTATCAAAATCGAACAGCTTCTTGTTCTGGATGTCCATCCGCTGGAGTTCGCTGCCCTTGATGATCTCCATCAGCTTCATCGCAACACGGCGGGACATGCCATCCATGAACATCATCTGCTTGTCGATCAGTTCATGATCCATCTCGTAGAAGCAGTTGAACCAATCGGAATAGAGCTTTGCGGGCTCGGCATTTCCGTATTCCTTCTCGCACCAGCGGCGGGAGAAATCCTCCACGCAGAAGCGGTCAATGTCCCAAGTGATCTCCGCTACGCACTCCACGCCATAAACGTGCTCCCGGAAGTTGGACACGTTCAGCACAGAGTAGTAGTTATCGCCCTTTTCCACAGCTGCCTTGTAGTTGTAATAGATCTTCTCCGGCGGGTTGCCCTGGATCAGATGCGGGCCGCAGCCCCAGAAGCACACATGATAATAGCCGCCGTAGTTGGTGTCCTTGTCACGCTTGGTATCGTAATAGCCCTCGCCCCACATCTGGTTGGGACCAAAGTCCGCAAAGATCACCGCGGTTCCCTCCGGGAACTTCAATGCATCCTGACGGTACAAGCCCATGCCTTCCATCCAGAGGGTGGAGGTGCTCAGGACTTCCTTGCCTGCATACTCCTGCTTCACGATATCCAACTGGGTCTGGATGGCATCCGAAATGATCTTGCCGCGTGCTTCGGGCGTATCCGGGATGCTGGAGTTGTTGTACCACACCGGACGGTCGCCGCGCCCACGCAGACCAAGCTGCCAGATAACGTTGTCGTACTTCGCCCATTTGCGGATATAATGCGTCCAGATCTCTTTGTACATTTCCGGATGCTCTACATAGTTCACGTTCTCGATGCCGCTGTCCTTGAAGTAGCGATCGACCGTAAACTGATGGACACCCACCGGCTCCTGATGGTGCATGGAGATGTACATACCACGCTCCGTGACCAGCCGCACAAGATCCTCCTCCGCAGGGTTGTCCAGATCCAGATGCGAGCAGGGGATCAGCAGGTTCTGCTTGAGACGCAGTGCGGTCTCCACCAGCATTTCCAGCGTTGCCGCATAGTCGTTATGGAAACGGTACGCCGCATCCGGCTTGCTGCCACGGCAGAAGCCCTCGATCAGGTCCTCATCGTTGATGAACCAGCCACGGAACTTGTAGGTCTTGGGGCCGTCCACAACGTCCACTTCGGGAACGAGGACTTCTTTTTTTGCCGCAGGCGCATGGTCTGTCCACAGGTACAGCGGGTCTACGCCCAGATACTTCTGGCTGAACTCGTAAACGCCCCACATAGTGCCCCGTTCGTCACTGCCTGCGATCAGCAGTGCATCGCCCACCGTGCGGATGAGATAGTTCTCCCACTTGCCTGCAATTACAGAAATGTCAATCCCGTTCTGCTGCAAAAAGTCTGTAAAGCGCGGGTTCGTCAGGGTACCCACGATCAGCTTTCCGCCGCACTGGAGCGGCAGATAGGGCTTAACCTCGGCATTTTTGCCGCTGACAGCGCAGATATCCTTGCACAGGTCTTCGATCGCTTTGGAAACGCAGATCTTTTCAAAATGGTCATAGTGGATCGCCGCCACCGTGGTTTGGTCGAATAGCTTGAACATATTATCCATTCCCTCTTCTATGCATGACTTTTTCTTTTTGGTTATCCGGCGCCGCCAGCTCTGTAACGATGCTGTTTTTCGCATCATCCAGAACCACTGCATACCGTCCATCGTTCTCTTCAAAATCCGTGGAACAGTTCCGCATGGCCAGCCCGTCCACATGGCGCATATACCAGCCGTATGCCGGGATGCGGGAGCCTCGGTCGTCCTCGGCAAGATTCCGCAGGTTGAACTGACCCACTCCCAGCTCTCTGGGCGTGTTTTCTGCATCCTCTGCCGGGTTGCCGCCCTTGACGGTCAGATGGATCTCTTCCAGAAGAACATTCCGGATATCCCGCTGGATCGAGCTGTCCGGCATGGTCACTCCTGCCCCATCCGGGATCTTATACCCCACGACCATTGCCGTGGTACGGGGCTGACCGCTAAACTCCGGCCATCTGCTCGCCGTCTCGCTTTTTGCCTGACTTGCCGCATAGACCTGCCGGACATCCACGTTCCGGAGCGAGATGTTCTCGATCGCACCGATGTTCACATTCGTGACCATCAGCTCTTCCCGCTCCACGCCGATATCATCCACGAACCGCTTTTGCACGGCCTCGCACCCGATGACCCTTCCCCGGTTGGAAAGTGAGAGGAAGAACGGTGTCCGCACACGGCGCATCACGGACGGATACGGATTTGCCACGGCCGGCGTGTATCCAATCTCCAACCGTTCGTGCCGCAGCCCATGCCGGCATTGCCCCATTGAGCCGCCGCAGTTCAGGTGGATATTCCTGATGTGCCCGCCATCGTTGACCGAGATCGAAAAACCCGCCTTGTTGGAGCCAAGCACATACAGGTTATCAATACACACATCCTGAATGTCATCTGCCGTTTCGCTGCCGATCTGGAACAGATTGCAGGAGGTATCTCCGATAATATTCCGCACGATGCAGTTCTTCGAGGGTCGGGTGAACCCCAGCGAGCAGTCGCTCCCCAGTTTGATCACATCATCCGGTGCGCCCTCGGCGTAAATGTTGTACGCTGTAATGTCATTGCAGCCCATGTAGTCAAAGATATCCCGCACCAGCGGTCCCTTTTCGGCATAGACATCATGGGTGCAGATGCCATCCACACCGGTTGCCAGCACCACAAAATGCCCGGCATTGCGGATGCGCAGCATATTATCGATGCCGCAGCCATCCGGGTTTCCGTCCGGATCGAGATAGAACGGCCGATCCTCGTTGGGGTGATCCGTTTCCTGATACCACAGGTCTTTCCCCACGTTCAAGCCGCCGATCTCCACGTTGGTACACAGCTTGAGTGCGATCATTTTATCGGTCCGGTTGCCGCTCTCCTGTTCCATCACAGTATTGCTCTTGGTCAGGTTGCCTTCGCCGGAGATGCAGCCGTTGCCGATGATCTTGACATTCTCCAGTCTCTGTCCAAAAAAGAGCGCATTGTGGAAATAGGAGTGACCCGCATCCTGCTTGGTCATCCAGTTGTCCGGGCTGAGATACGGTGCCCCGGACATATGCGATTGGTCGGTGCGGAATTCCTCATCGGAATACCAGCATTTTTTTTCATCGTCGCAGCCCCGGAGCGCATGGATCTCTGCGCTCTTATCAATGTAGAGCCAGACGTTGCTTTTTAAGTAAATGGTCGTTGTGCAAAAGGTCCCGCCCTCAAACAGGACGATCCCTCCGCCAAGACTTGCCATATATGCAATGGCAGCATTGATCTTTTCGGCAGCGTTGGTGCCATCGGTAGGCGCTTTGCCGCTGATACGCAGGTCGTACATCCCGCTGTACAGCTTTGCAACATTGGAACGCCCCTGATTTTTGCCTCCAACTGCTTCCAGACAGAACCAGTGTTCTGCCCCCGGTTCCAGCCCGGTCACCTCGGTACTTTCGCTTTCCGGCGCAAGTGAGGCGTACCGCTGCCATGTTCCTCCCCGATCTGCGGAGTGGAGCAGATGAAGCTCATCTGCTCCAGCTGCCGCAGACCATCGGAAGAAAAAGGAGAAGTCGCAACATTTTGTTGCTTGTGAAATGCTTGATTTGTGTGGGCACCGCACAAAGTCTGTTACGGTCGTGACCGCTTCCAGTTCCACAGTTCCCATCTGAAGATCCGCATCTTCTTCGCGCTGCATTTTTGCAGCCAGCCCGACCGAATACCCGCCGGGCTTTGTAAAAACAGCCTTCTCGACCCGGATCTGCAGGTCGATGCCGTTGTCAGCACGCATATCCAGATCCTGCAAAAGCAGGCACAGCTCTCCGCCGGACCAATGTTCGATTTTGCCGGAGCCGACACACCGCTCATGCCCCACGGCACACCGCCCGGCAGACTGCTGATGCAGTGTCTGCAAGGGGTGCCAGCCTCTGCCGATCACATTTACGAAAACATTTTCTTCCGACGCTTCGATCCCTTGCGGAAGAATGATCATGCAGTCCACCCGTTCACTGCGCTGTGGCAGCCGGATGTTCAGCAGGATCTGCGCCGGAATATCTGTGGTATAGCAGCTTCGCTGTGCTGTGATCTCTACTTTTGCTTGATCTGTCAAAGTCAATTCAAATCATCCTTTTCGCTTATCCAGGGCTCCCGCATGACCGGAAGCACCAGCGTTACCGTCGTCCCGCTCGTTTCTTCGCTTTCCACGGTCAGCCCGTACTGTGCGCCGAACTGGAGCTTGATGCGCTTGTTGATGTTGCTCAGCCCAATGCTGCTCTTTTCTGCATTGTAAAGGCCCGCACTCTCGTAGTCCAAGATCGTCTTGCGGAGCGCCGCCAGTTTTTCCGGGCTCATGCCTTTGCCGTCATTGGTCACGGTCACAACAAGCTGATCTTCGCCGGTTATCTTTCCTTCCAGAAGGAGCTTACCCTTCCGGTTGCGCACTTCCATGCCGTGGTAGACCGCATTTTCCACGATGGGCTGCAAGATCATCCGCAGGGTGTACAATTGCAGGATCTCGTCCTCAAAGCGGTATTCCGTTTCAAACTTGCCGCCGAAACGGATGTCCATGATCCGCATATATTCCTTGATGCATTGCAGCTCCCGGCTCAGCGGGACCATCTGGTCCCCTTTGATGCTGTACCGGTAGATGTTGGACATTGCGACCGAGATATCCGAGATCTCCGGGATATCATACGCAAGCCCCATCGAGCTGATGCAGTTGAGGGTATTGTACAAGAAATGCGGGTTGATCTGGCTTTGCAGCGCTGCAAGTTCTGCGTCCCGCTCGGTCAGGCGGGATTCGTACAATCGTGCCTGATGATCCACGATCTCGCGGGTCATCTGCTCCACCTTGTCCAGCGTGCTGTTGATGCTTGTGGCAATGATCGCGATCTCGTTCTGCTGGGGGATCTTGATCCGGTTGCTCAAAGAATTCGATTCCGTTCGCATCAGAAAATCCACAATGGCGTGGATCGGCTCTGTGATATTGCGGATGATGATACCGCCCATCAGCATCAGCAGCATACTGCTGAACGCCACCAGCAGGAAGCCGTCTGCAAACACATCGTGCATATCACTGATCAGTCCCTCTCTGGGAATGATACTCACGACCTTCCATTCGCTCTGCTCGATCTCCATATACTGGACGATGGACTCCTTATCATCGTACATCTCGATGGACTTGACACTTTCTTCGGTATCGTCCCAGAAAATGTCCTGATAAAGATCGCCCGTATTCAGATCACGGTTCGAGACGACCACGTTGTTGTCCTGATCCAGAATCGCAAACAGCGAATCCTCGGTGATGTTATTGATCTTGACGAGCTTTTCCAGTTCTCCGATGTTCAGCACGATCACGCCGCAGCCGACCTTCGGCAGGCCCGATTCATACAGCGAAAACACCGGGAAGATATAGCCAAAAAAGTTAAACGAATTCAGACTGCCCCGGATCAGCGAAGAAAACACCGGCCGTCTGAACTCCGGATCCGTAAAGTCGTATCGCTCCCACAGCTGCATAACGATCTGGTTTTCCTCACGAACGGGGTCCGAGATCATCTTGCCTTCCTTACCGATCCAGGTAACGCTGTAAATATTGTTGTTGGAGAACTTGGACGCCATAACGATCTGGCTCACATGGTCATACAGCTCCATGTCCTTTGCACGGTCTTCCGACACCAGCAGCTGCTGGACGTAGCGGTCGTAGCTCAGACCCTTTGCGCTGTTCTCCACGCTGCTCATCATGGTGTTCACGTTTTGCGCCACCTGCTCGATCATCTGCTGGGCAGTCTTTTCCGCCCGGTCATAGGTGATCTTGCGGAAGCTGAAGTAGTACAAAACGCTGAACAGGCAAAACAGCAGGATGGTCATTACGACAAGAAAGTACAGCTGATGCTTCAGTTTTGAGCGTTTGAGCATATCCTCACCCCTCCGTCAGAACACTTTTGCGATAATCTGCCGGGGTGCAGCCCATTTTCTTTTTGAATACCTTGTTGAAGTAGAAATAATCCTTGTAGCCGACCATATCACAGGCTTCTGCAACGGTGCAGTGCTGGTACTTCAGCAGCTCACACGCCTTGTTGAGCCGCACATCGGTCAGATACTGGGAGAAGGTCATGTGCTTATGCTTCTGGAACAACTCGCAGCAGTAGCTCATGTTCATATAGAACTCCCCGCACAGATCCCGCAGCGACAGGTGCTTGGCATAGTTCTGGTCGATATACCGCAGCAGCTCAAAGAACTTTTCGTTCACCGTGCCGGACTGTGTCATGGGGTTTTTGCTGCAAAGCATCTTCAGGTACTCACACATTTCCTGCAGATTCGAAAAGCGTTCCATCAGCTCGTACTGGTCAAGGTATTCTGACCCATGCTGGGTATTCTTTTTCCATTTTACATCCGCGGACACCGTCCGGTTCCAGAAATCGACCGCATCTCCAATGCCCATGTCGTTTTCCACAAAGATCCCGTACAGGCGCTCCGACAGTGCATAGATCTGCGGATACTTATCCTCATCGTGCCATTTATCAACGCACTCTTCCAGCTGGTTCAGAACATCCCGACGGGTGCTGCGGAACTTAAAAATCTGGCTCTCCGGGTATACAAAGGAATCCAGCAGGGTCGTCTCTGTCTCCTTGATCAGCTTGTCAAACGACCCCGCCGTGTTCCTGCAGCGGCTGATGGCTGCACGCTCAAACCGATCGGCATGTGCACTCAGCCGTGCATACAGCGTATCAGTTTTATCCTCTGCCGCATTGATGATGTACAGGCATTTTCTTGGGCCGATCTTCAAGGACAGACTCTGCGAATCCGCACCGGTGTCAAAGTCAATGCGCTCAAAGTTCGACTGCTGATAGGTCATCAGCACGACCTGAAGGCTCTGATACAGCCTGTTCCCAAAACGCTCTGCCAGCAGATCCGGAACATTGTCCTTCTTGTCCCGCAGCATCGAGTAGAATTCCAGATCGCTGCGCTTTTCTTTGCGTTCCAGCTTTTCATAGACTTTATCCAGCATCTGTTTGACCGTGCTGCGCTCAAAAGGCTTCAACTGGTAGTCCAGTGCTCCCTCCTGCAGTGCCTGCTGAACATAGGTGAACTCCGCAAAGCCGCTGATGACCACAAACTCGGTCTTGACACCACGCTGTTTTGCCTTGCGCATCAGCTCAATGCCGGACATTTCCGGCATTCTGACATCCGTAAACACAACATCCGGTTCCATCTGGCAGATCTGCTCCAGCGCATCCAGAGGGTCGGTCGTTTCATAGACCAGCTCAAACCGCTGGCTGTCCTCCTGCAAGATCTTTTTCAAGCCGATCACAGACCAGATCTCATCGTCGATCACAATGACCCGATACATATTATGGTTCCACTCCCATTCAAAAACGTTTTCCTGTTTCACGGACAGGGATCATTCTGTTCTCTTACCAAAGAGAACAGAGAAAAAGGACGTCCTTTTTCTGATCTTCTATCCAAACACCACTATTATACTATAATTTGCCACCCGGTACAGCGTTGCCATAACATTCGAGTCAAAAAAGTGGCCATTTCTTCCGAAATGGCCACATCCGCTTAATGATCCATGATCTTCAAATCAGATGGATTCGAAAGCATTTTTTTAGTTGAACAGCTTGGAGTTCTTCTTTGCAGCCTCGGTCATGACCGGCATGGACTTGGCGTTGGTAAAGTCGCTTGCCAGCAGAGCAGCATCGCCTGCAGTCTTGTAGTACTCCTTGTAGTAATCATCGATCTGCTGGCCGCCTGCCTTGTACCATGCGTCCTTTGCATCCTGCACAGCCTTTGCAGCGGTGACGCCGGAGTTGGAGATCGCAGCCTTCAGGATGTTGTTGACTTCGGTATCAGCAGTGTTGATCAGCGACAGAGCGGTATCCAGCTGAGGCAGACCATCGTTCAGCCACTTTCTGGGGTCATCAGTGTTGGGGTCGTTTGCAACCACGCACATCTTGTAGTACAGGTCGCCGAACTCCCACAGGATGGGGTCATCAGAGGTCAGATACTGGTTGTAGAAGTCGTTTGCATGAACGTCGATGTCCTCATCGGTGCCCAGCAGCAGCTCGTTCTTCATGATGGAGTAGTCAGAAGCATAGGTGAACTCGGTGTCCATCTTCTCCTGATCGACGATCGCGTAAGTGCCGTACTCGTCCTTCTTGTTGTACACGCCGTCCTCACCGTAGAACAGATACTCGGAGACTTCGGGATCGTACAGCCAGTCAGAGAATGCCAGAACAGCGTCCAGGTTCTCAGGATCGATATCAGAGTTGATGAAGCCAACGTTGGAAGCGCCACCGTTCAGGTAAGCGTTGAACTGGCCATACTCGGTCTCAGGCAGTGCAAAGGTGTTCAGAGTAGCATCGGGGAAGTTGGTCTTGAAGTTGCGGAACAGGGTCAGACGGCTTGCGTTGGTGAAACGGCCGGAGCAGTAGATACCGATCTTGCCGGACAGGAAGTCTGCCTGGTCGTCGTCGCCCTTCATGGTGACGAAGTCGGGGTTCACGCACTTGCTGTCAACGATCTTCTTGACGTAATCCAGCCAGGACTCGATGCGATCCCAGACGTAGTACAGCTCGCCGTTTTCATCGAAAGCGTACTTTGCAGGGTTGCCGAAGCCGAACATCTGAGCCAGAACGCGCTGTGCGTCAGTGGTCATGTTGATGCCCCAGGTATCGTTGATGCCGTTGCCATCGGGGTCATTGTAGGTGAACTCATAGATGATGTTGTACAGATCTTCCGGAGTCTCAGGCAGATCCAGGCCCAGGTTATCCAGCCAGTCCTGACGGATGACGATGGTGTGGTTGGGCAGGATGTTGGAGAACTTGCAGAAGTAGACGCGCTTGCCGTCCACAGTGCCGGACTTCTCCATCATGGGATAAGCTTCCAGCATAGCGGAGTAGTTGGGCATCTTCTCCAGCATTTCGTCGGTGATCTCCAGGCACATACCGTTCTGGTTGAACTGGAGCAGCGACTCGTAGTTGGGCAGCAGATCGGGTGCGGTGCCTGCTGCAAACTGTGCGCTCATGGTCTCGGGGGCTTCTGCCTTGGGGATGGAGATCCAGTTGATCTCTGCGACAGGCGCATTCTCACGGATCCAGGTGGTCCAACGGTTGTCGTTCAGGGTACCCTCAGAGGTGGGCATATTACCACGGTCATAGGTCATAACCGTAATGCTGCCGGTCTTTTGGGTGCCCGTTGCCTCGCTGGAGCTTGCGCTCGTGCCGGCAGTGGACGTACTTGCGGGCGTACTGGACGAGCTGCCGCCACCACAGCCAACGAGCATGGTGAAGGACATTGCAACCGTCAGTACCAGTGCTGATAGTCTGATTGTTCGCTTCATGGGGTTTCCTCCTGTTTGATGGATGATATTTTTAGCCCTTGACAGCGCCAAGGGTAACGCCCTTAACAAAGTATTTTTGCAGGAACGGATAGACCAGCAGCATGGGGACGATCAGGATCACCACGCCGGCCGACTTCACCGACTCGGACACAAGGTTGGACGCGCCCATAGAAACTGCCTCCACGGTGTCCAGATCCATCTGCTGCAGATTGAAAACCATCTGCTGGATAAAGACCGGCAGAGTGTACTTTTTGGTGTTCTGCATATACAGCATGACCTTCTGGTACATATTCCAGTAGCCCACGCCATACAGCAGCACTTCCGTTGCAAGGTTTGCCTTGGACAGCGGCAGGTAGATCTGGGTCAGCAGGCGGAACTCGCCGCAACCGTCAATGCGGGCTGCGTCCTCCAGATCCTCCGGGATGGCCTCAAACGAGGAACGCATGATCATCATGTTATAGGTGCTGACCAGACCCG
>CAYXQN010000042.1:0-15539 GCA_964466825.1 uncultured Faecalibacterium sp.
CCTCCAGAGTATCGTACTCAGAGCAGTCCTTTGCCAGCTCGTCATCCAGAGCGGGCAGCTCCTTGTACTTGACCTCGTGCAGCTTGATCTTGAAGACAGCAGCCTTGCCAGCCAGCTCAGCAGCCTGATACTCGGTGGGGAAGGTGACGTTCACATCGAACTCTTCGCCAGCTGCATGGCCAACGACCTGATCCTCAAAGCCAGGGATGAAGCTGCCGCTGCCCAGAGTCAGGTTGTAGTGCTCAGCCTTGCCGCCCTCAAAAGCGACACCGTCCACAAAGCCTTCAAAGTCGATATCAGCGATATCGCCGTTCTCTGCAGCACCCTCACGGGTCAGCTCACGAGCATTGCGCTCCTGTACACGCTTCAGCTCTGCCTCAACAGTAGCCTCGTCCACAGTATGAACAGTCTTCTCAACGGTCAGACCATTGTAAGCGCCGACCTTGATCTCGGGCTTGACAGCAACCTTGACAGTCAGGGTGACACCCTCGGTCTCGCTAGCGGTCTCAACAGCCACTTCAGGACGGCCGACCGGCTCAACATTTGCTTCCTTGACAGCAGCCTCGAAAGCATCGGGGAACAGCTCGTTGATCGCATCATAGGTGAAGACATCAGCGCCATACATCTTTTCGATGATGGAGCGAGGAGCCTTGCCCTTACGGAAGCCAGGCACAGAGTACTTCTTGCCTTCCTTCTTGAAAACATTGGCAACAGCAGCCTTAAAAGCCTCTGCCTCAATGGAGAACTGCAGCTCTGCCATGCTCTTCTCGAGCTTTTCACACTTAATGAGATTCATTTGTTTTTCCTCCACTCAAAAAATCTATTGCCCCGGGCAGGAAGTTTTTGTCCGAGGCAACCGCACACTGCGTCCATGCTGTTTGCAAAATGCGGGGACGCTGTATGCTCAATTTGGTGCAACAATCGCGTCAGGACCTATTATATCACGCTCTTGGTACAATTGCCATACCATTTTTTTAATTTTTGTCGCTTCTGTCCTATTTTAGTTGATGCGATAAGGGCAAAAACGCAGGCCGTCTGCACTGACCAGCTTGTAACGGATACCATCCACATCACCTTGTACCGCATAGCGGATCGCATTGCCATGCAAATGACCATAAAAGCAGGTCTTGATGCCGTATTCCTTTAAGGTTGCTACGATCTCTGGTGCGCTCGTACCCGTATATACAGGCGGATAATGCAGGAACACCAATTTTTCAAGCCCGGGTTCTGCAGCTTCCAGACTCATGCGCAGCCGGCCGATCTCACGATTCATCACCTTTTCGTCATGTGGCTCTCCCGCATCGAACAACCAGCCACGGGTACCGCAGATCGCATATCCTTCTACCGAATAAGAATTATTGTGCAGGATATGTAATGTATCAAAGCCTTCTGCTTTGAGGTAAGCATTCATTTTATTGGCAGTTGCCCACCAATAGTCATGATTTCCCTTCATGATCAGCTTCTGCCCCGGAAGATCCTGCAAAAAAGCAAAATCCTTTCGAGTATCCGTAAGTTTCATAGCCCAGCTGATATCCCCCGCCAATACCACTGTATCCTGCGGGGCGATCAGCTTACGCCAGTTTTTTTCCAATCGCTCCACATAGTCATTCCAGCCCGGAAAAATATCCATGGGTTTGGATGCACCAAGGGAAAGATGGGTATCGCCAAGCACAAAAAGTGCCATGTTTGTTTACTCCTGTTCTTTGATCAGCAGGATGCCGTTTATTTTAGTTGCCAAGTGCCACCTGTGCGATCTGCTCCGGATCGATCACTGCACTGAAACGCTCTGTTTTTTGACGCAGCAATGCAAGACTTGCCGGTGCAGCATGGCCCGTTACTTTTTCCAACTGCTCCATTGCTTCAAAATCATTTTCCGGTGCAGCATGGCCAAGAGCTGCCAGAACACTGCGCGGGAACTTGAAGGGCGATGCTGTGGAAAGCACCACCATCGGCACACCTGCCCGCTGCTGTTTCTGCGCCACATGGAATGCTACCGCCGTATGGGTATCACACAAATATCCGTTCTTCTCATAGCGGGAACGAATCTCACCTGCCACTTCAGCCTCGCTGCTCCATCCACAGGCAAAAGTCTTTTGGATCGCCTGCAGTGTCTCCGAGCGAACAGTATAACTACCCTTTTCAGCAAGGTCCTTCATCAAGTTTGCAACTTCAGCGTCATCCTCGGTAACATGGTACAGAAGACGCTCCAGATTAGAGGAAACCAGAATATCCATGCTGGGAGAGGTGGTCTTAAAAAATTCACGTTTTGCCGTATAAGTGCCTGTGGTGAGAAAATCGGTCAGGACATTGTTCTCGTTAGATGCACAGACCAGTTTGCCTACCGGCAAACCCATCTGCTTTGCATAGTAGCCAGCCAGGATATCTCCAAAGTTTCCGGTCGGAACGCAGAAATCCACCTCGTCACCAAGCGCAATAGCGCCAGCCTTGAGCAGCTGCGCATATGCTGCAAAATAGTAAACGATCTGTGGCACCAAACGGCCCCAGTTGATAGAATTTGCACTAGAAAGACGAACATTGCGCTTTTCCAGTTCTTCTGCGATCGATCTGTCTCCAAAAACCTTCTTCACACCGGTCTGGGCATCGTCAAAATTGCCATTGACCGCATATACAGAAACATTTGCGCCTTCCTGTGTTGCCATCTGCAAGCGCTGGATCTCGCTGGTGCCGCCCGTAGGATAGAATACAGCGATCTCCACACCAGGGATATCATGATAGCCGTCCAGCGCTGCCTTGCCAGTATCTCCGCTGGTAGCTACAAGGATCAGGGTCTTTTCGGTGCGATGCAGATTTTTCTTTGCCTCTACCAAAAGTTTGGGCATCAGCTGCAATGCGTAATCCTTAAAAGCGCAGGTAGGGCCATGCCACAGCTCCAGGGCATAGGTTTCCCCTGCAACCGGTGCAAGATACCCCGCTTTGCCTCCAAAGGAATCCCCGTAGGTCCTGCTGGCAGCCTCTGCGAGAAAATCCGCTGAATAATCCGTCAGATACTTGCTGATAATGGTTGCCGCCAGTGCAGGATAGTCCATCTCGCACAGCGCTTTAACATCCACTTGCGGAAAGCTTTCCGGAACAAACAGGCCGCCCTCGTTGGACAGACCCTGTGCGATCGCCTCGGAAGCGGTCACCTTATGGTTTTTGTCTCTGGTACTGAAGAACTGCATTTTTGTCGCTCCTTTTCACCACCGAACGCACACCATTGCGTTCCTGCGTTGCTGCGGCAGAGGCATCTGCTCTGCCTCGTACATTTCCCACTGAAGCTTAACTGCTAAGAAAAGCTCCCCTTATAATATGTACCATCCAGCGCCCGCTGTCAAGTGGTTTTACTTCTGCGACATCAAAACGAATCGATGCATCGCTCAATCCGGTTTGCTGCAAATATACCTGTGCCGCACAGATCAGCCGCTTTTGTTTTGCGTGGTCTACCGCCGCTGCCGGGCTCGCCAAAGCACCCGGGCTGCGGGTCTTGACCTCGCAGATCACAACCGTACCGTCCGGCTCACGCAAAACAAGGTCAAGCTCACCCATCCGGGTATGGAAGTTATGAGCCAGAAGCTCACACCCCTGCTTCAGATAAAACTTTGCGGCAGCAGCCTCGCCTTTTTTTCCTTTCTGGGCGCGGTTCATTTGCTCTGCTCCGGCCAATAGCCCTGTTTTTTTAAAAAACTCCGCCGATAAAAGGATTGGATGCCATACTGTTCGATCATCTCGTAATGCAGCTTGGTAGGATAGCCTTTATGCTTTGCCAGCTGATACTGCGGAAACTGTTTGTCCAGCTCCATCATATAGCGGTCACGGCTGACTTTGGCAAGGACTGAAGCTGCACCAATGCTGGCACTGGTCGCATCGCCCTTGACCACCGGCTGTGCCGGGATCACAAGCCCCACTGGGGTCCGGTTACCGTCCACCAGCACCAGATTCGGCACAATGTCCAATTCCTCAACGGCCTGACGCATTCCGCCCATTGTAGCGTTAAGGATATTCTCCCGGTCGATGACCTCCGGCTGCACAAAAATGATTTTATATGCAAGTGCCTTCTGGCAGATCTCTTCAAAAAGAGCTTCCCGCTTTTTCTCTGTCAGCTTTTTGGAATCGTTGATGCCATAGACCGGGTTTTCCGGATCAAGGATACAGGCAGCAACACAGACCGGGCCGCACAGAGGTCCCCGCCCTGCTTCATCTACACCTGCAAAGCAGCCATACTGAGCGCGGACAGCTGCATCATACTCATACAGCGGTGCCGAGATCTCCTCGTCCGAACGACGTTTCATTCGTCATCCTCCTCAGCAAAATCCACCAGATCATCCCTCTGCGGCGGACGTTCCAGCGAGATGCGTCCCCACTTGCAGGCACGGAACTCATCCACCAGCATGATGGCACAACGTTCCGTATTCACCTCACCGCCACGAACCAAAAGTCCGCGTTTGCGGCCGATGGCTTCCATCAGTTCATAGGGCGGCAGTGCCAGAGTCTCTGCATCCAGCTTATAACGCTGCGACACCAGCTCCGGATAGTTGTGGCGCACTTCGTCCAGCAGGTTCATTGCAAGCTCCTCGATATCCAGGATATCATCCTTGATGGAACCAATAAATGCCAGATTGGACGCAATGGTCTTGGAGTCAAACTTTTTCCACAAAACACCCGGCATATCCAGCAGGTCAAACTTATCCGTACTCACCCACTGCTTGCCACGGGTCACGCCAGGGCGGTCCGCTGCTTTTGCACGGGCAGAACCCGCAAAAGTATTGATAAAAGTAGACTTGCCTACGTTCGGAATTCCGCACAACATCACTTGTGTTTTTGCACCTGCCATACCACGCACCTGTCGACGCTCCAACAGGCCAGCCAGCTCTTTTTCAATTGCCGCCTTGACCGCATTGGTGCCGCCCTTTTGCTTTGCGCTGATGGCAACACAGCCTGCATCTGCCGAGCGGAAATAGCGGATCCACTCTTCTGTTACTGCAGGATCTGCAAGATCAGCCTTGTTCAGTGCGTAAAGCTTCGGCTTACGCGCTGTGATCCGCTCGATCTCCGGGTTCAGACTGGAAAGCGGAATACGCGCATCCAACAAAACCAGACTTGCATCCACATGCTGGATCTCCTGCTCCATCATGCGCAAGGTCTTGGTCATATGACCCGGAAACCACTGAATGTTCAACTGATTAGAGGAACGGATCTCCTGATTTTTCATTTTATCACCCCAAAATCCGTAAAGGGCATAAAGCACAAAAGCACCTTGCCCAGAATGTCCTGCTCATCAATACAGCCCACCGAGGTGGAACGGCTGTCCAACGAGCCATTGCGGTTGTCGCCCATCACAAACAGTGTTCCTTCCGGCACCGTGTATGGAAACGTCACATCAAAAGAAAGATAGGTCGGCTCCTCAATATAATCTTCTTGCAGGACCTCGCCGTTGACCATAACGACACCTTCATCATAATCGATCTGAACGGTATCGCCACCCATGGCAATGATCCGTTTGACCAGAGGCCTGCCATAAACCGTATAACTGTCAACGATCACAACATCACCCCGCTGCGGCGTATAACCAGCACCCCAGACGATGACCTTGTCTCCGTGGTTCAGCGTGGGCACCATAGAATGTCCGTCCACCTGAATGATACGGAAAAAGAACGAAAACACCAGCACAAGTATCAGCGCCGCAGAGATGAGCGCCTCGTACCATTCCAGCAGGTCTTTGCCGCGCACGGCGGCTTTATCCTTGTTTTCCATAGCAGAACACCAACCTTTGGTTTAACACTACTGACCCGAGGATAAAGAAAAAAGGGACAACAAGTTGTCCCTTTTCTCCCGGTTTAACTCGGGGATCATCAAATATCGCTCTTGACCTTGGCAGCCTTGCCAGTACGACCACGCAGGTAGAACAGCTTTGCGCGGCGGACCTTGCCCTTACGGACAACGGTGACCTTCTCAACGAAGGGGCTGTTGATGGGGAAGACACGCTCGATGCCAACACCATAAGCAATGCGGCGGACAGTGAAAGTCTCAGCAACGCCACCGTGCTTCTTTGCGATCACAGTACCCTCGAAAGCCTGGATACGCTCACGCTCGCCTTCCTTGATACGAACATCAACGCGGACGGTATCGCCAACGTTGAACTGGGGCTTCTCAGCCTTAATGCTGCCTTCAGAGATAATCTTCAGTGCGTCCATTTTGAAATCCTCCATTTGTTTTTAGACGTTCATGCACGGCACTTTGCCGTCAGAGGACCGCCCGTTTAATGATATGTCGTCATTAACCCCGCTGTGGTCTCAGCGGACACTAACGCCTAAATATGATAGCACAAAACGTTCATCAATGCAAGTGATTTGCCGAAAAAACTTTCAATTTTTTTCGGATATCCCAAAAGAATGTTCTTCCGGTCACGCCTCAGGCAAACAACTGCTTTTCTGCTGTAAGGAAATGGGTGCGCAGAATGTTTGCATTTGCCGCCGGGACCCCAAAACTCTCTTCCAGAAATGCTGTAAGCAGCGACGGATTCAAGTTCAGTTCCTGTGCTGCGGGCAGGCAAAGAGCAAACCGCACCTGCTCCCCTGCCTTCTCCAGCTCCAATGCGGGAACATAGGTCTTGAGCTCCACAGTCTTTTTGCCGCGCTTGCTCTTTTTTTCTACCAGTGCGGAGCCCAGCGCATTGTACTTTGCCAGCTGCTCTGCACAGGATGCCGGATAGCTGACCTGATAGCAGGCATATGCAATGGCATCTGCCTTCATCTCCACCGGAGCGACCTTCGTCACCAGAATGCCTGTCGGCATGATGGCATTGAGTGCCGTCTGCCACTGGGCAAAATCCGGCGCCTCGGCTTCGGTCTTAACGTCCACACACTCGCAGAGGCTCTCCTGCCCAAGGGACAACGGACAAGCAAAGGTCATGTAGATATGAGGGTTAAAGCCCAGGGTATGCCATACCGGCAGCCCGCTGCGCTTGAGCACACGCTGCATCACACGCTGCAGATCCAGCAGCGAAATGTAGGAGGCTTCATTCTTTTTCTCAAACGAGATTCTTACTGTAATCAAAGCAGGGACCTCCTAACAAATGATTTGCGCCACAGGCATTGCAGGCACGATTGCAGGGCGGAGTCGTCTGTGCGGCAAGCGCCTTATTGTATTCCCGCACAAGGTATTCATGAGTGATGCCGTAATCCATGTGGGACCACGGAGTGATCTCGTCCAGCGCAATGGGGCGCTGGCAGTAGAAGGTGGGGTCTACACCCATATCTGCAAAAGTCTGCATCCAGACGTCGTACTTAAAGCACTCTTCCCAACCGTCAAAATAGCAGCCGCGCTTATATGCTTCCACAATGACCGGCGCCAGACGGCGGTCGCCCTTGGCAAACACACCTTCCAGGAAGCTGGTCTTGCTATCGTGGTAATTGACCTTGATCTTCCGGCTGCGCACGCTCTCCAGCAGATGCTTCTGCTTTGCCTGCAGGGTCTCAGCAGTATCCATCGGAACAAACTGGAACGGCGTATGGGGCTTGGGTACAAAGCAGGCGCAGCTAATAGTCACCTGTACACCGCGCCCCTTTGCGTGGCTGGGATTCTGGTAGTACAGGTCCACGACCTTCTGTGCAGTCTCTGCAATGCCCTCGATGTCCTCCATCGTCTCAGTGGGCAGGCCCATCATGAAGTAAAGCTTGACCGAGGTATAGCCCGCCGCAAATGCAATGTTGCAGGTCTTTTCGATTTCGTCCCAGGTGACATTTTTGTTGATAACATTGCGCAGACGCTGGGTGCCGGCTTCTGCCGCAAAGGTCAGGCCGCTCTTGCGCACCTTGGTCGTCTTTTCGATCAGGCTCTGGGAGAAGTTGTCCACACGCAGCGAAGGCAGCGACAGACTAACATGCTCGCCGGGCGCCCACTCGTTCAGATCATCCAGCAACTCCTCCAGCTGACCATGGTCCGATGTGGACAGACTGGACAGACTCAGTTCTTCATAGCCCGTGTTAGCGCACAGATCCTGCGCAGCCTTGTTCAGCAGGCTTGCATCACGCTGACGCATGGGACGGTACAAAAAGCCCGCCTGACAGAAACGGCAGCCACGCACACAGCCACGCAGAACCTCAATGCTGGCACGATCCTGGATCGCACCGACCATCGGTACAACAAAGTTGGTCGGCGGTGCAAACTCGTTCAGATCCTTGATGATCGCCTTGGTAATTACCGCCGGGATGCCTGGCTGGTTGGGGGTGATGGACTTGATGCGGCCATCCTCCAAATACTCCACATCGTAAAACGCCGGGATATAAATGCCGGGGATCTTTGCGATATTGAGCAGCAGCTCATGCTTGGAGATGCCGGTCTTTTTGGCTTTTTCGATCTCTGCGCAGATACCGGGCAGCTGATTTTCACCTTCGCCCAGCTGGATCACGTCAAAAAAGTCTGCGATCGGCTCAGAGTTACAGGCACAGGGGCCACCCGCTACGATCAAAGGCCAGCTCTCATCGCGGTCCTTGGAATAAAACGGAATATGCGCCAGGTCCAGCATTGCAAGGATGTTGGTGTAAGAAAGCTCGTACTGCAGGGTAAAGCCGACTGCATCGAATGCAGTCAGCGGGTCTTTGCTTTCCATCGTATAAAGCGGCAGGTCCAACCGCTCCATCTCTGCCTTCATATCCAGCCAAGGCAGGAACGCACGCTCACACCACCAGTTCTCGTGGGAGTTGAGCAGCTCGTACAGGATCTTTTCGCCCAGAAAGGACATACCTACTTCATAGGTATCCGGAAAGCAGAATGCAAACCGGACGTCCACTTTTTCTTTGTCTTTATACACACTGCCAGGCTCACCGCCAGTATAACGGCCGGGCTTTTGCACCCGTCCCAGCGCTTCTTTCAGTTTTGGATCAAACATTGGTTCCTCCATAAACATTTCAATTTTACCGTCTTATTATTGTACCCTAAACCGGCTTTTTTTGCAATCATTTCCGGGCGGTTTCTTATTCCGTACACATTCCAGTACACTTTGCAGCATTTGAGCACCGTCCAGCGGTGGGATCGGCAGCAGATTGAACGCTCCTGTCAGCAGATTTGCTGCCCAAAATGCACTATCCCTTACGGTAACGTTCTGCGACAGTTTTATCCACCAGAGAACAGCCAACGCAAGATTCGTTCCAGGCCCGGCAGCAGCCAGCCAGAATTTTTGCCGCCTCGTAAGCCTGCGCCGCACGCACATACAAAATCCTGTTACAGTAACTTCGATCATTGGCAGCCGGTGCACCTGCAAGCAGTAGACCAAGATGTGTCCGCCTTCGTGTAAGACTGCAGCCAGCAGCGCTATCCGCATCCAGCCTCCTGCATCCAAAAAGAGCAACAGATACAGCACTCCGCACAGCAGCATCGGGTCCCGGAAAACGACCACTCCTATCCGCAGCCGTCTGGTCATCCTACAGCCCCAGATAGTGCACAGGGTCACAGCATTGCCCCTGTATACGGCGTTCAAAATGCAGGTGCGGTCCGGTCGCATTTCCGGTCTGTCCCACAGTCCCCAGGCATTGACCCGCAGATACAGTCTCACCTGCACGGACATACAGATACTGCAAATGAGCATAAAGCGATTCATTTCCATCCAGATGCCATACTTTTATATAATTCCCATAGCTTTTGCTGCGTTTTGCCGACAAAATCACACCCGATTCCACTGCAAGTACCTCCGTCCCTCTCCGCAAGCAAGATCCACTCCCGTATGAAAACGGCTTTTTCCAGTAAACGGATCCTGCCTCCAGCCATAGGCATCCGTCACTCGCCATTGTTCCGTATCCAGCGGAAAGCAATCCGCATTTATCCTGACAACGGCCCCTCTTGCAAAAGTCATCCAAGCCAACATCAATACAACGGCCGCCAGGCAGGCAGCCCAGTATCTGTTTTTTCGTTTTTTGTATCCAACTTGCCGCATCCGCTCCCCTCCGCTTATTCAGCAGGGTATGCGCAGCCTCCGGAAAAGAGAACTTCCTTGACGAATTGATTTTTCAACCATATAAAAAGACCCGAACAGGCAGCTGTTCGGGTCTTTTTATACAATATTCCTTAATGTCTCCGGCCAAACAGATCAAACATCCGATCAAACAGACTTTTATGCGCAGCTCTGAACACCGGGCGCACTGGCTCCTCTCCTACCGGCAGCGCCTGCTGCACTGCCTTATCCTCCGGGATCTCCTGCGTCAAATTCATCTGTGGAACCGGCCGCTGCCAGGTATCCCGGAACAGACTATACATCTCCATCTGACTGTTGATCAAAGCCTCGCCCTCAGCAGGTTTTACCTTTTGATAGCTCCCATCCGGACGCATTTCCCGTGCATTGACGTTATCCTTGAGCTGCAGCTGCAACAGATCTGTCAACCGCTGGATCAGGACCGGGTCTTCGATCCGCACGCCCACCTCCACACGGCACTCCGTGTTACGGGTCAGAAAATCACCGGAGGCAATGTAGATCCGCGTACGCACACCGTCGTAAAAGCTATAGACACGGCTATGCTCCAGATGCCGACCTACCAGACTACGGATATGCAGATTTTCCGTATGACCTGGCACACCCGCCCGCACACAGCAGATGCCACGCACGATCATGTCGATGCGGACCCCCGCACAGCTGGCCTCCTCCAATTTAAGAATGATATCCCGGTCACTGATGGAATTGTTTTTCAGGATCATAGACGCAGGTCGGCCCATACGGGCTGCTGCGATCACACGGTCCATCTCCTCCAGCAAAACACTCTTAAAACGCAGCGGCGCTACCAGCATTTGTTCCGATTCCTCGGTCAGCTGATGCACCGCCAGGCGCTGGAACACATTGGACGCTTCTTCACCGATCGCCGGGTCTGCCGTAACAAACGAAAGATCCGTATACAGCTCGCTTGTTTTTTCGTTATAATTTCCGGTTCCGATCTGGGTGATATATGCGTATCCCGCCTCGGTCTTACGGGTGATCAGAGTCAGCTTCGAGTGCACCTTGTAATCATCAAATCCATAGACAACTGTGCAGCCTGCTTCTTCCAGCTGCTTGGACCAGTCAATATTATTCTGTTCATCAAAACGAGCGCGCAGTTCCACCAGTGCCACCACTTCTTTTCCATTTTCGGCAGCATCCATCAGGGCCTGGACGATCTGTGATTCCCGTGCCATACGGTACAACGTCATTTTAATGGAGATAACGCTGGGGTCATGCGCTGCATTTTTAAGCATTGCGATAAAAGGCCGAATGGATTGATACGGATAGTTGAGCAGAACATCATGCTTCTGCACCTCTTTGGCCAGATCATATCCCTTGGGTGGCAGCATCGGTCTGGCTGCCGGATAGAACAGCTCCTGGTGACCATCTGCTTCCATCCGGTCTGAAAGCTTGTAGAAAAAGCTCAGATCCAACGGGCTTTTTTGCGCAAAGACACGTTTATGAGCAAGTTCCAGTCTGGCGCACAACAGCCTTTGTACCTCCGGGCACGAACCGCCGGTGATCTGCAGACGCACCGCAGCCAGTTTACGGCGGCGTTTAAGCAGCTCTGTCATGATCTCACGATAATCGATATCGTGATCCATCATGCCTTCTTTTACATCGATATCCGCATTGCGGGTGACCCGGAACAAACATTTTTCAGCGATCGTATCCTTGCCAAAAATGCTGGGCGCAAAATGCAGCACCAGTTCTTCCGTTACCGCATAGTAGGTCACATTATCCTTTTTTACACAATGCAGCCGCTCCATCTGGCTGGAGATCGGCACAATGCCAAGGCTCTGCTGCGCCGTCCGTTTTTCTTTGAGCAACACACCCAGATAGATCTCCTTGTTGCGCAGAAACGGGAACGGATGGCGGTTATCTACGATCTGCGGACTAAGGATCGGGAATAATTCCGTCTGAAAATACTTTTTCCAAAAATGTTCTTCTTCCCTGGTCAGATGATCAAAATCCACCTTGCAGTACCCACATTCCGAAAGAGACTCCAACGCTTTTGCGTAATATTTATCGCATTCCTCCTGCAGATGGGCAGTCTTAGACATAATTGCTGTCAGCTGTTCTGCTGCCGTCATGTTAGTCTTGTTTTCTCGTTTTTCCTTTTTGCCCTGCATAAGGTTGGCCCGTTCCTGCAAGGAGCCCACGCGAACCATAAAAAACTCGTCCAGGTTCGAGCCATAAATGGCCAAAAAGTTGAGCCGCTCTGCCAACGGAACATTCTTGTCCTTACCCAGTGCTAATACCCTGCGGTTAAAATCCAGCCAGCTGAGTTCACGGTTGATAAAAATGGTATCGTTGCTCATAGTCGCTCCCCTTTATAAAGTATTTTGGGCCGTTACGTCATGCTCCAACCACGGCCATTCCATTCCAGGAATCCACGATTTGCTGTGTGATCCCGGACACTCTGATCACATCCTGCACACAGCTGAACGGGCCATTTTCTTCCCGATCTTGTACGATCGCTACCGCTTTTTGTGGTCCAACACCCGGAAGGGCCGTCAGCGCATCTGCATCAGCCGTGTTCAGATCTACCCGCAAATATTCTCCCAATGCTGTCATATCCGGCAGCGAAGCCGGTTGCCCTGAACGCAGAGGCACTGCATACCAAAAGGCCAGCAAAACGCACAATCCCGCTGCAGCCAGGGTCAGCAGCACAAACATCCGCTCGCGCCGTGCCTGCACCGGTTGAGATGTTTTATCCATTTTACCCCAAACCCTCCTGAAAGAAAAGCCCTCTGCACCAAAATGCAGAGAGCTTTTCCTAAATTTTACGCCAATTTTTCAGATTCTTGCACCATCTGGTACAGGATCTCCATCACCGCACCCTGGGCAGCATCGGTCAGCGCTGTGCGCTGTGCTGCAAGGCGCAGTTCTGCCGGTGCATCCGCTGCAACCGCACTATGTCCCGCTGCACGCATCAGTTCCAGCATGGACTGACCGCCCGCCAGCACCAAGGTATCTTCCGGCTCTGCTCCTGCTGCAGAACAGACGGCCGCCAGCATCTCGTCAGCGCCGACCCGACCAGGACTGAGCACAAATGCATCCGCACCAAAGCGCTCGCCCAGCAGGACCCCCGCACTTTCTCCCAAAGTTTTATCCAGCAAAGCAGCAAACTGAACACTGCGGTCATCCTGATACAGCATTACCCGCAGCACATCCTGGCTGTTGATGTCCGCTGCATTAACAAGCAGATACGGTGTCCACTCACGCTTCAGGTGCCGATCCAGTGCAGCGCTCATACGCAAAACACGGGTCGTACCATCCCGCATCTGCAGAGCAACGCCCACTCCCCGCTCCAGCGGCAAACGCTGAAACAGAGTTTTTTCGTGCCCAGCAAAACTGCACAACGCCTGTGCGCTGCCATCAGAATAATTGTACGCCAATGTACCGCCGCAGACCAGTGCAGGAGCAGCCAGACGGATCCCGCCCAATACCGCTCGCACCGCTCGGGGCGAACGCTGCGAAAACACCGTCAGTTTACCGCCGCGGCTGCAAAACAACTGCAAAACATCCCGCACGGCCTGAGGGATCTCGCCATTTTCGTTCAACAAGAGGTTGTCCAGATCGCACAGGACCAAACCAGACTGCAGCAAACAGCTCATGTTCTTCCCCTCCTAAGCGTTGTAAGAAAATGTGTAAAGTATTCCGGCAGCTCCGAGTCAAAACGCAGTTGCTGCCCGGTAATAGGATGAACAAATCCAAGGGTCTTGGCATGCAGACACTGACCGTGCAAGCTGGTGATACAGTTGTGCGGCCCGTACACTGCATCTCCGGCCACCGGATGATGGATAGACGCCATATGCACACGGATCTGATGGGTACGTCCGGTCTTGAGCCGGCACTCCAGCAATGTAAAGTCACCCAGGCGTTCCAGCACCTTATAACCCGTATACGCATATTTGGTATGCGGCTCGTTTTCTCCATAGACTGCCATCTTTTTTCGGTCGGTCTTGGAACGGCCCAGATTTGCTTCCACAAATCCTTCGTCCTGCGCAAAACCGCCGTAAACCACCGTCTGATATGCACGCTCCACGCTGTGCACTGCCATTTGCTGCGACAGCCCAATGTGCGTCGCATCATCTTTTGCAACCACCAAAAGGCCGCTGGTATCCTTGTCGATGCGGTGCACAATACCCGGGCGGATCTCGCCGCCAATGCCGGAAAGACTGCCCTTACAATGCCAGAGCAGTGCGTTGACCAGCGTACCATCCGGATTGCCAGGGGCAGGATGCACCACCATGCCTTTGGGCTTGTTGACCACCAGAAGATGATCATCTTCGAACACAATATTCAACGGGATATCCTGCGGCACTGCCTCGATAGGCTTTGCATCTGGGATCTCCAGCAGTACGGTATCGCCGGCCTTGAGTTTCAGGCTTTTAGCCACGCTCTTGCCATTGCACAACACATGTCCATCTGCCACCAGCGCCTGCAGAGCGCTGCGGGAAAGCCCCGTATCCTCTCCGCTCAAAAAGCGGTCGATCCGCTGCCCAGCGGTTTCCGGTTCCACAATAAATTCACGCTGTTCCATAATTTACTGCTCCTTTGCCGAGCCGGACTGTGAAGCGTTGCTCTCCTCCAAAAAGATCACAAGCACCCAAAGCGCCACACCTACGCACACACAGATATCCGCAAAATTGAATACCGCAAACCGCATGAACAGCAGATTGATATAATCCACCACTTCGCCATTGAGCACACGGTCGATCAAGTTGCCAATACCGCCGCCCAGCACCAAGATCATTGCAGTCTGCTGCAGCAGTTTGCCACGGCTGCGGAAAAACAACATATATGCGATCAGAATCAGCGCTGCGCTGGTTGCAATGATCAAAAACAGCTGTTTTCCACTAAGCAGACTGAACGCCATCCCCTGATTGAGGACAAACCGCAGCTCTACCACATGAGGAATCAAAGGCATTGCACCAATGGGTTCCAACGCATTGACCGCCCATAGTTTGATTGCCTGATCGATGCCGACCAATGCTGCAACTGCAGCCAGATTAAAAAACACAAACGCCATAGGTCGCTCCTATTGTTCGTTTGATAGAAAAACGGCGCTCCCCTTGGAGCAGGGAGCGCCGCCCTTACAAACGAGTTGTTTTTTTAAGGCTTTTAATTATGCCTCCACTACGCTGGCGCAGCGTGCGCACAGGGTAGCATGTGCCGGATGAGTGCCAATGTCTGCAGAGTACTTCCAGCAGCGCTCGCACTTATCACCGGTGGCGTGTGCAGCAGCAACGCCCAGACCCTCGACGGCGCCAGCAGCACCGCCTTCACCCTTGACCAGCTCCACACGAGAAACGATCATCAGGTCAGCCAGCTCATCCATGGGGATGCTGTTGAGCAGCTCATACACAGCATCGTTGCAGTACAGAGTGACCGCTGCCTCCAGAGATGCGCCAATGATCTTTTCAGCACGGGCCTGCTCCAGCACCTTCTTGACCTCGTCACGCACGGCAATAAGCTGAGCCCACTTTGCCTTGAACTGCTCCGAAGCGGCATACTGGCCAGCCTTGGGCATATCCTCAAAGACAACATACTTGTTCATGCCGTCCATCTT
>CAYXQN010000043.1:0-15333 GCA_964466825.1 uncultured Faecalibacterium sp.
ACCATCCTGTACTCCAGCCAGCCCTCCACCCTGAACTACCTGACCACTGCTTCCGATGTGGAGATGCAGGTAGGCGCCAACTGCGTGGACACTCTGGTTGAATATACCAACAAAGGTGTCCTGCGCGAAGGTCTGGCTACCAGCTGGAGCTGGGATGCGGAGACCCTGACCTGGACTTTTAACCTGCGCGACGAAAACTGGGTGGACTGCAACGGCAAGGTCGTAGCCCCTGTTACCGCACAGGACTTTGTAGATGCGCTGAAGTATGTTCTGACTCCGGACTACAACTCCAGCAACGTGGGCCTTGTCACCAGCTATATTGCCGGTGCAGACGACTACTACAACTATCATGTTTACCTGAACAATGCTAACGGCGGCATCGTGGATGATGACGGCACTACCTATACCGTTGATGGCAGCGGCGTGATCACAGTGGCTGCGCCCGGCAAGGATGCCGTCACCTACGCTCCTGTAAACTTTGATGATGTTGGTGTCCATGCAGTAGATGCACACACCCTGACCTATACCCTGACCTATGACTTCCCCGGCTTCCTGAGCCTGCTGTGCTATCTGCCCTATGAGCCGGCCTACGGCCCGCTGCTGGAGGAGACCGGTGATCAGTTCGCTACCAGTGCAGAGACCACCTATAGCTGCGGTGCCTTCTATTTGGCCACCTACGAGTCTCTGGAAACCTGGATCATGAAGAAGAATCCGGAAAACTACGATGCTGCTAATGTCTTCATTGATGAAGTGCGCCGCATCTACAACGCCGAGTCCGATGTGAACGGCCCCGAGATGATCAAACGCGGTGAGATCGACGAAGCCACCATTGGTTCGGATATCCTGGACAGCTGGCTGGCAGATGAATCCACCAAGGACATCGTGTCCATGGATCGCCCCAATACCAACTACACCTACTTCTATATGTTCAACTTTATGCCCTTTGCGCATGAGTTCTCCAACTGGAGCGTAGAAGGCGTGGATGAGCAGTACGAACCCGCTAACTGGGCAAAGGCTATTAACAACACCAACTTCCGCAAGGCCTTCCTGTACGGCATCAACAACGCTGTCACCCTTGCCATCACCGCACCGCAGGGCTATAACGGCTACAAGCTGAACACCATCACCCCTCCGTCTTTCTGTGCTACCACTGAAGGCATCGATTACACCCAGTGTGGTGAACTGGCCAACATCTCTGAGTTCTTCAACGAAGCCAAAGCCAAAGAGTACCGTGATGCTGCCATGAAGGAGCTGAAGGCTGCGGGTGCCACCTTCCCCATCAAGGTTCAGCTGCCTTACAATCCTTCTACCCCGGACTGGGATAAGAAGTGCCAGGTGCTCAAGCAGCAGCTGGAAAGCGTTCTGAACGATGGCGCTGACTTCATCAACATCATTATTACGGAAGGCCCCTCTGACAGCTTCCTGTCCTCCGTACGCCGCAACGGCAAGTTCGAGCTGCTGCTGTGCAACTGGGGTGCAGACTACTCTGACCCTGAAAGCGAGACGGATCCGTTCTATCAGGCAGAAAACAGCCGTGGTATGCGCTACGCTTACCTGCGTACCGGCGTAGAAGACGGTTTCATCACCGGCGACACCGCCGAGGCCATTATGACCTACATGACTTCCATCGAGGCTGCCAAGCTGATCACTGATGATATTTCTGCCCGCTATAAGGCTTTTGCCGATGCTGAAGCGCTGTTGATCAACAACGCTCTGGTCATTCCTATGGGCATGAGCGTACCGGCCTACCTTGCCACCCGCCTGAACTACTGGGAAGGCCAGTATGCTTCCACCGGTTTCTCCAATAAACGCCTGAAAGGCATCCATGTACTTGACCACTATGTTTCCATGGCCGAGTACGAGCAGAATCGTGATGCCCGTTAAGGTCCGATAAAAATCACCAAATTGTCCTGCGTCCTGCACGGTCTTTGCTGTGCAGGACGCATTTTTTTGCAATTCAAAGATGAAAAAAGTTTATTTCGCTAAAGATTCCTTCAAAATATCCTCAAATCACTTTCCAAAAGTGAAATTTTGCGGTATTCTATAAGTATGTATTCTAAAAAAGAAAAGGCAGAGGTGCTCGCACACACCTGCCGGAAAAGGGGTGCACTCTGATGGTGCGATATCTGGCAAAGCGAATCGGCCGATCGATCCTGACTCTGTTCATCATCGTAACGGTCGTATTCTGCCTGCTGCGGCTGATGCCCGTGGAAGGCTACTTTGCAAACTACGAAAAAATGACTGAGGCTCAGATCCAGGCTGGCCTGCAGTCCATGGGTCTGTTGGACCCGCTGCCGGTGCAGATCGGACGATTCTGGAACGATGCTCTGCACGGTGATCTTGGCGTAAGCCACATCTATAAGATCAATACTCCTGTTACCGAGATCCTGGCCAAAAAGCTGCCCATTTCCATTCAGATGGGCGTATATGCCATGCTGCTCAGTCTTGTGATCGGTATCCCCATGGGTCTGCTCATGGGACGGTTTAAAAACCGTTGGCCGGATAAGATCGGCACTGCTGTCATCGTGCTCATCCAGGCTGTGCCTGCAGCAGTGTATTATCTGTATATCCAAATGTACGGTACCTCTGCATTGGGTGTCGGTCTGCTGTTTGATGCCTCCAACTGGAAGTACTGGGTGCTGCCGGTCTGCTCCATGAGTCTGGGCAACATCGCCTTTTATGCAATGTGGCTGCGCCGCTACATGGTGGACGAAAGCAACAAGGACTATGTGCGCCTGGCCTGCGCCAAAGGCGTGAGCGAAAACGATATTGCCCTGAAGCATATCTTCCGCAATGCTATGGTCCCTCTGGTACAGTATATCCCGTCCGCTTTTCTCAACACCGTAGTTGGCTCCATCTACATTGAGAGTCTGTACAGCATCCCCGGCATGGGCGGTCTTCTGGTGACCTGTGTGCAGCGTCACGACAACACAATGGTACAGGGTATCGTACTGTTGTATGCCTGTGTTGGCATCGTTGGCCTGATCCTGGGCGACCTGCTGATGGTGCTTATTGATCCCCGCATCAGTTTTGGTAAGAAAGAAGGTGGCCGCTAATGCTTTTCCGCTTAAAAGATGAACGCTCCAAGGCATTGGAAGATCAGATCAGCAAGGAGCAGCAGGAGCGCTTTGCCGCCTGGGAATCCCTGCCCGAAGACGAGTTGTTTACTCCTGCTGGATTCAGCGAAGAACAGGCCGAAGCGACCGCAAGCTCCAATTACAGCTATTGGGGCAGCACCTTCCGTGCCTTTTTCAAAAACAAATTTGCAGTCGTACTCCTGATTGCACTGGTTGCCGTAGTGGCTTTTGCCTTTTTGCAGCCGTATCTGCCCGGTCAGGTCGATCCCAACTACTGTGCTATCGACCCTGCTACCGGCATCCCCTACCGTAACATCGCTCCGGGCGAGGACGGTTTCATCTGGGGTTCCAACTCCATTGGCCAGGACCTGTGGGCCCGCATCTGGGCCGGTGCTCGTACCAGTCTGACCATCGCTTTCTTTGTTGCTATCATCGAAGCTGTGGTGGGCATTACTGTGGGCGTGCTGTGGGGCTATGTCCGCCAGCTGGACTTCTTTTTCACAGAGCTGTACAACATCTGTGACAACATCCCCTCCACCATTATCCTGATCCTGATCTCCTATGTTGCCTCTCCCAGCATCCAGACCCTGATCCTGGGCATGTCCCTGACCGGCTGGATCGCAATGGCACGTTTTATCCGCAACCAGATTCTGATCATCCGCGACCGCGATTACAATGTGGCTTCCCGGTGCCTTGGCACCCCCACACCCCGTATCGTCCTGCGTAATCTGCTGCCCTACCTCGTCTCGGTCATTATGCTGCGTATGGCACTGACCATCCCTGCTGCCATTGGCAGCGAGGTGTTCATCACCTATATCGGACTGGGTCTTTCGGTAGAAACACCTTCGCTGGGCAACCTGATCAATGATGGCCGCAAGGTCATGATGCAGGCCGGTCTGCGCTACCAGCTGCTCTATCCCACATTGATCCTGAGCTTTGTTACCATCGCATTCTACCTGATCGGCAACGCCTTCTCGGATGCTGCTGACCCGAAAAATCATCTGCAGTAAGGAGGGGAATATCATGCAACAGAATCAACTTATCCTCTCTGCACGCAACGTCAATATCAAGTTCAATCTGCGCGGCAAGGTGCTGCACGCCATTCGTGGCATTGATCTTGATCTGTACCATGGCGAAGTTCTGGCCGTGGTAGGCGAAAGTGGTTCCGGCAAGAGTGTGTTCACCAAATCATTCATGGGTCTGTTGGATGCCAATGGCTCCATCACTGACGGCACCATTGACTATTATGGTGCGGAAGACGGCAAGCCTGTGCGCCTTTCGGAACTTAAAAAAGAAAAAGACTGGCTGCGTATCCGCGGACACGAGATTGCTATGATCATGCAGGACCCCATGACCAGTCTGAACCCGCTAAAGACCATTGGTGAGCAGATCATGGAAGCGGTCACCCTGCATCAGGGACTGAAAGGCGCTGCTGCCAAAGAAAAAACCCTGGAGTATCTGCGGGATGTCGGCATTACAGACCCGGAAAAGCGCTTCAAACAGTATCCCCACGAATTTTCCGGCGGTATGCGTCAGCGTGTCGTCATCGCCATTGCGGTCGCCTGCAACCCTCAGATCCTGATCTGTGACGAGCCGACTACCGCACTGGATGTTACCATTCAGGCACAGATCCTGCAGTTGCTGAAGGAAATGCAGGTCAAGTATCGCCTGACCATTGTGCTTATTACCCATGACCTGGGTGTTGTTGCAAACATTGCAGACCGTGTGGCAGTTATGTATGCCGGCGATATCGTAGAGATCGGCACAGCCGATGAGATCTACTACGACGCACGCCACCCCTACACCTGGGCACTGCTGTCCAGCATGCCGCAGGTAGGTGTCAAGGGCGAAGATCTGTTCAACATCGTTGGCACCCCGCCCAACCTTTTTGCTGAGATCCGCGGCGATGCCTTTGCGCCCCGCAATCCGCAGGCGCTCAAAATCGATTTTGTCAAGCGCCCGCCCTATTTTGACATTTCGCTGACTCATAAGGCAAAAACCTGGCTGCTGGATCCCCGGGCTCCCAAAATCGACCCGCCCGCAGCAGTACGTCACTTGAGAGAGGAGGGGCTGTAATGGCAGAAGAAAAAGAAGTTCTGGTAGAGGTCAACCATCTGGATGTGACCTACGGCTCCGGCCGCAAAGCATACAACGCAGTGAGCGATGCGAACTTTAAGATCTATAAAGGAGAAACCTTTGGTCTTGTGGGCGAGAGCGGCTCCGGCAAAACAACCATCGGCCGTGCCATCATGCGTATTCTGCCTACCTCTGGCGGCGATATCCTTTACAAAGGTCAGAAGATCAATGGCAAGATCTCCGGTGCACTGGACAAGCAGATCATCAAAGAGATCCAGATGATCTTCCAGGACCCTCAGTCCTCTTTGAACGAACGTGCAAAGGTCAGCTACATCGTAGGCGAAGGTCTGCAGAATATCCGGCCCGACCTGACCGCTGCTCAACGGGAAGAAAAGGTACGTCAGGCACTGCTGGATGTAGGCCTGCTGCCGGAATTTGCTTCCCGTTTCCCTCACGAGTTTTCGGGCGGCCAGCGCCAGCGCATCGGCATTGCCCGTGCTCTGATCGTAGAGCCGGAGTTTATCATTGCCGATGAACCCATCAGTGCACTGGATATGTCCATCCGTGCTCAGGTGCTCAACCTGCTGCGGCGTTTGCAGAAGGAACGTGACATCACCTACCTGTTCATCGCTCACGATCTGTCAGTTATGCGGTACATCTCGGACCGCATTGCAGTCATCCACAAGGGAAAAATCGTGGAACTGGCAGATGCCGAGGAACTGGTCACCCACGCTATCCACCCCTATACCCGCAGCCTGTTGTCGGCCATTCCTATGCCGGATCCCAGACGCGAACGCAATAAGCAACTGCTGGTCTACGATCCAGCTATGCACGATTACTCCACCCAGGCACCTCAGTGGCTGGAGTTGCGTCCCCGTCACTGGGTCCTGTGCAGCCCTGCTGAAGCAGAGCTTTGGACCAAAGAATAACCAAAATAAGCCCCCTCCCTGCACCGTATGCAGGGAGGGGGCTTATTTTATATTACTCACCCTGTTCTCAAAGGCTCTTTAGCAGGCCTCAGAGCGTTTTTTCTCCAGGGTGACCGCAGGCCCCATCTCGTTCATCAAAAACGTTCACGGGCCGCGAAAACTGCGGATAGGAAGCTTCTCTTCGAAAGAAGTCTTTTAATCATCCGTCCGCTATGGCATCGGACGGTCTCCGGTGTGCTTTTGAGGTACTGTTTTGCCGGCAGGTGAAGCCGCAAAAAAACAGAGGTGCTTTGATGAAAATCAAAACACCTCTGTCACAACCACCAGCACGATTCTCTGTGCAGCTTTGCAGAGCTGCATCAAAGCCAAGGGAATATCCTGCATCTGCTGTTGCAGCAGCAAATGCAGCTTTTCCCTTTTGTCCGGATCGTTGGGAGGAGTTCTTTTTTTCAAATCGCAGAGTCATTCTGCAGGAAGGCGGCCGGGTTTCCCCTGTCACCCTTTTGCACTGCGTACAGTGCATCGGCGCAGCGCCCTGCTATAAAGTTTAGGCGCTTTTGCTCAAAGAAGCTCTATCCTATTCAGTTGTAAGCGATCAATCACAGAACTCATCCACATCGCTGATCGCCTTGGCGTAGCGACGGGTGAGATGCTGAGTGGAAAAGAGGAACCGTTCGTTCTGGTTATTGGTCAGCTCCTCAATGTCGGCATATTCCGGCTTGCTCTGCATGGTCTGCCAGGTCTGCTCCACCTGCTCTGCAGTGCAGTTATAAGGCGAGCGCTGGAAATAACGCATGGGGGTAGCGCTGGGATACACCTTTGCGTTGAAACGCACCATCTCCGCAAACATGACGCAGAGATCCTTATCCTCGATCAGCTGCGCGATCATAGCATAGTTATCGCTCATATTTGCATTGGAGTAGTAGTAGATATCCTTTGCACCCTTACGGATCACAATATCCTGACACTGAGGGTCCTCAGGCATTTGTGCCAACAGTTCCTCGGCATTTTCCACCTCAGCCAGCAACAGGGCGTGGGGGGTGATCATTGCCGATGCCGAACGGGAGCGGATGTAACCAGCCAGCTCCTGTGCGGGAGTCATTTCCGGCAGTTCCGGTGCAGTGACCGTAGGCTGATCCGCAAAGGGATCGTGTTCCGCCTCCGGTGCATCAGCCAGAAAATCCAGCAGAGCAGGCTTGCTGGCTTCCGCCGCCGACTCCATCGGTGCGGTCTCCTGCTTTTCTGCCTGCGCTGCAGATGCGTTCTGTGCAGCCTGCATAGCGGCAAGCTCTGCCGTTTCACGCTCTACTGCTGCCACAACATCCTCGCCGGTCTTGGCGGCACTGCCGTCAAACATACTGCCGGTCTCCTTCAGGCGGCGGGCGGTCTCGCTTGCAGCATCGATGTCAAACACCTCAGCCTTGGGCTTCTTTTTTGCCGCCATTTCTGCCTTTTGCAGATCCAGGATGACCTGCTCCGGGTCAGAAGCATCCACCGTAGTGGTATAACCGGGTTTCCGTCTGCCAAACAGCATGATGTATGTTCCTCTCGTTTCTTAGTGATTATTCAGCGTAGATGCCACGCTTCTCCAGGTCGTCTGCCATGTCGCCCAGGCCAAACTTCTCCAGAGTCTCACGGGTGGGCACGCCGGTCTTGACGTCCCAGCCGTAGTGCTGGTAGAACATATCCTTAGCCTTCTCCATATCAGCACGGTCCAGCTTGGTGGTACCCGGCTCAAATGCCTCGAAGTCAGGCTCCTTGTCAAAGACCCAATCGCAGATAGCGTCATGCTCCTCGCGCAGGTTTGCAGAGCCGCAGTTCTCCTTGAAGCTGATAGCAGTCATAGCACGCAGCATCTGAGTGATCATCTCACCAGTCTCCTGCAGGCCAGCCTGGGTATAGGTCTCGCCGGTAACCGCAGTCATGAAATCTGCCTGCAGATCCAGGTCGCCCTTGTAGTTGCGCTCCTTGGAGGGAGACTGAGTCATGGGCCACATCCAGTTGCACAGCGTAGCAGAGTCGTGGAAGTTCTTATCGTTGATGCAGTAAGCAGCCAGCTTGACCTTGTTCTCGTTGATGGGAGTGTAGGCCTTTGCCTTGTCGTAGCAGCCCTCACCGAAGAAGTCTTCCATGGTCTTCTTGGTCACCTCGTAGGGTGCGCCAGAACCGGTCTCGCAGACGATCTCGTGGATCATGCAGTCACGGTTATAGACCAGGTTGTACAGCATACCGACCTGCCATGCCTCAGCAGGGCCGTGGTGGTTGGGGTAGCCGTTGTACATCAGGTTGGAGTTGGTAGCAGCATCGGTGCGGTCCAGCCAGCTCTTGGGCAGGTTGAACTTTTCCATCATAGCCAGAGTACCCTTTGCGATGACGGACAGGTCGCCCTCGCCGTAAGCCATGCGGCGGATCAGCTCGACCTCCCAGCGGGGGTCGCCAGCCTTGCACCAATCCCAGGGCAGGCTGTCCCACTCAGCTTCGCTGATGTACTTGGTAGCTTCCTCGCGCGGCATACGCAGGATCCACTGCAGGTCACGGTTCAGGTTGCCGTAGTTGTCCCACAGACCCATATCGTCAACTGCATGAGACCATGCCAGGTTGATGACCATGGTAGCGTCACCCTCGTACTTGAAGTCCTTTACGCCGAACGGATACACACGGGTGCCGTACAGCACGGGCATGCAGGTGTTGGAGTTGTGGGTGGGCAGATCGTAATCTGCCAGCGGATCGACATCGTACTCAGTGTAGCAGCGGATGGGGCAGGAGGAGCAGCCGCCGTTCTTGACGGTGTACTCAGCAGCCGGTGCGCCAAAGTCGAAGTAGCCCTTGAAGCAGCGCAGAGCGACCTTGTTCAGATCGTTGTAGGGCTGCTCACCGGTATCCACGGGGCCGCCGGGAGCCTTTTTCCACATACGGCCAGGAGCGCCTGCCCAGCGGTTGTTGCCGGAGGTAGCGCTGTACTCTGCCCAGCTCTGAGGCTGTGCCGGCACGTTGTGGTTGTTGTTGCCGCCGATCAGGTTGCCCATCATGTAGTGGGACAGCTCGATGACCTTCTTGGGGTCTGCAACATGGACACTGCCGGTTCCGCGGATCGCCAGACCCTTCAGCTTCTTGTTACCCATAGCAGCGCCAACACCAGCACCACCGGAGTTACCAAAGCTGGTGTTCAGGGTGGAGTAGTCCACCAGGTTCTCGCCAGCGGGGCCGATCGCAGCAGCCTCAAACTCGCGGCCGTTCTGCTCGATCATCCACTTGTTGGAAGCAAAGGTGCCCTTGCCCCAGATCTCGCTTGCGTCCTTCAGCTCGACCTTGTCATCCTCGATGCACAGGTAAACGGGCTTGGGAGAGATACCGGTGACGATGATCGCATCGTAGCCAGCGTACTTCAGCATGGAGCCGATGTGGCCGCCCATGTGAGCGTCGATGATAGACTTACCCTTGGACCAGGTGGAGCGGAAGGTGATGTTCATACGGCCAGAGCAGGGCACGCCAGCGCCGGTCAGGGGGCCAACACCAAAGATGACCTGTGCACGCTCATCGTACGGATCCAGGTCCATGGGAGCTTCTTCATACATAATGCGGTAGGCCATGCCCATACCGCCGATATACTTGTGATACTTGGAGTCATCCTCCTTGGTGATCGTACCAGTGGTCAGATCAACACGCAGGAGCTGACCTGCCCAGCCAAAATATTCAGCCATTTTTGTTCCTCCTTACAGATCCATGTAAGCAGCCTGTGCTGCGCTGGTGACGGCATCCCAATCCACGATGGACAGAGCACCGGACGGGCAGCCCGTTACGCAGGCACCGCAAGCGATGCACTTGGAGGACTTGCCGGTCTCAGGGTTAACGGTGGGCAGATGCCAGGGGCATGCCTCGGTGCAGGCGCCGCAGCCGATGCACAGATCGGTATCGACGACACGCACACCCCTGCCATTGGTGGTGATAGCCTTCCGCGGGCAGGCATTGCCGCAGGCAGGATCCTCACACTGACGGCAGGTATCCGGGAAGTAGACAAAGCAGTTGTCGCTGCCGGACAGCAGGCCGTTGCCGTTGCCGTCCAGGTTCAGCTTGCGCTGCATCTTGACACGGCTGATGTAAGAGGAGCAAACGCCATCGTTTGCCAGGGTGCAGTTGATCTCGCAGCGCTGGCAGCCGGTGCACAGGTCAGCACGTACGACCAGCAGGCCCTGAGGCAGTGCCCAGGTTGCCACCTGACCTGCATCGACCTGCTCCTGAGAGCAGCCGAACAGAGACAGCATAGATGCAGAAAGGGTGAGACCTGCAAGGCTCTTGCCCGAGATCTTCATGAATTGACGGCGGGTCATATCAGCCGTCAGAAAATCGGTTTTTGCCATAGTATTCCATTCCTCCGTGAGGTTACTCTGCGCAGAGCACCTCTGTTACATAGAAGTACGAATTGTTTACGACGTCGGTCACAGCGGCCGAAGTAATGGTAGCACCTGCAAGTGCATCCACCTCGGTCATCGTTGCGCTGGCTGCACCGGTGTCAGCTGCTGCAGAAGAGCTGCCGGTAGAGAGGCCTGCCTGCTCCATACGGTACTGTGCCAGCTTTTCAGCGGACCAGTCCATGACGGGCTTTTCCAGCTTTTCGCCATTGAGTGCAGAGAGTGTCAAGCCTGCCTCATGCATCTTGCGCATTGCAGTCCACTCGGGGCTGTTGTCCTTGGTGTCGGGCAGCTCAGTAAGCTTCTCGCCATTGAGTGCCGACAGGGTCAAGCCAGCCTCGTAGAGCTTCTGATGTGCAACTGCCTCGGGAGAAGTCCCCAAAGGCTCCGCCATCGGCTCGCCGTTCAAGGCGGAGAGGGTCAAGCCTGCTGCATACATCTTGCGCATAGCCTGTGCCTCAGGAGAAGTGTCTTCCACATTCCAGCGTGCGGGATTGAAAGATCCAGTGGTCTTTTCGGTCTCCACGGCTGCACCTGCGGCGGCATAAGTTGCGCCCGTAGCGGGGTCGGTCACAGTATAGCTCTTGCCTGCCAGCGTAAACGGAGCGGCTGCCTGATACTGTTCCGTGAACTCGGGTTCCACGCAATGACCGCCCAGACTCGGCGTCTCATCCTGCGAGAGGATCTCCACCTTGGACACATTGCCCTGTGCATCCAGCGTAACAGCGGCCTGCACCTCGCTCTGGAAGCCCTTTTTGGCTCCGGTAACAAGGTAAGAACCATCCGTCAGCTGATACACCGAGCTGATGCCGTAAGTGGCCGCATCCGCCTCAGTCAGAGGCAGCAGCGTGCCGCTGACGGTGGTGCGTGCCTGCATCAGTCCAGTCAAGCCCAGAGCCAGTGCGATGGACGCAACGCCCATTGCCGCATAACCCGGCAGCCGCTTACGCCATACCGAGGGCTGCGTAAACGACTTGGTTGCCTGCTTCATGTTTTCACCTGCCTGTTTTATTATTCCTGTAAAAGAAAAAGTCTTCTACATGAAAACGACCGCTCGGCCTGCTGCAACAAGCGGAGTGGTCTTCTTCGTTATGATATTAACATCTTTTTGCCGTTCCGTCAATAAAAAACGCTCTTTTTTCTTTATTTTGTAACCGGAACGGTGCCAGCCAGTTTCATAGGGGCCGGATGTTTTTTTCCGCACAATAGCGTAAGGCCATATTCCTGTGCCAGCTCCAGCGACTGCACGGTGGGCATGGTCTTGCTCACCAGCACCGGCACACCTGCCCGGATCACCTTGCGCACCATATCCAGCGGTACACGGCCGCTGGTGTACAGCACACATTCCTCCAGCGGCACACCATCCAACAGCGCACAGCCCACCACTTTATCCAGCGCATTGTGTCTGCCCAGATCTTCGCACTGATACAGGATCTGCCCTGCCCGCATCAAAATGCAACTGTGTACTGCCCGGGTCGCACGGTACAGGGGCAGCCCTGCATCCATCGCCCGGGTCAGGTCCTGCAGCCAATCCGGATCAAACTCCATCTGAGGCACAGGCCGCAGCGGTTCCAGCTCTACCGGGCTGGCAATGGTCAGATTATCCGTGCAGCAGCTGGGCACCTCCTGTGCGGCCGCCTGACGGGCTGGCAGCGGACGGTCCAGGTAAACACTGATCTTCAGACCTTGTGCACAAACAGCCACCTGCTGTACCTGATCGGCAGAATGGATCCAGCCCTCCGTCAACAGACGCCCCAAGGCCAGCTGCGGCAGATATTCCGGCGTACACACCACCCGGAATGCCGGCTGCTCGTTGACCAGGATGGCTGCTGCGTGCTCCACTGTAAGCGCTTTTTCAGTACCGTCCGGCAGGCGTACCCACTCGTGCCCCGGTTGACTTATAAAACGATCTGTGATCTGCATCCCTGGCTCCTCCTTGTTGAATGCTCGTTTTTACTCATTATAGCATGTTTGACGCAAAAAGTAAGAGGCAGGCACTACCATAATATGCCTCGCCTTTTCTCCCAAGGCCATTTTCCGGCCTGCCACCGAAAAAAAGCTCCCCAGCGGGGAGCTTTTGATCACTTGTTAAAATACTGCTGGGCACGGCAGGCTGCATCGTTGATGCAATCCCGCAGCTGATCCAGTGTATCAAATTTTTTACTGGGGCTGAGATATGCGTGGAACTCCACCACCGGATCTGTACCATACAGATCGCCGGAAAAGCCCGGGATAAAGGTCTCGCAGGTCACCTTCGTCTCGTCATCATTGACGGTAGGACGGCTGCCCAGACCCGTAGCCGACGGATACCACCGCCCATCAATGCAGGTGCGGGTGATATAAATGCCGCTGCGGGGCATCTGATATCCCTGCGGATAGATCTGGTTTATGGTCGGCACCCCAAGGGTACGGCCCAAACCAGCACCATGCTGCACTGCAAAATGAATAGCATAGGGCATCCCCAGCATGGCATTTGCCGCCGGGATATCGCCGCCTTCCAGCGCCGTGCGGATGCGGGTAGAGGAAACCGTTTTTTCCTCAAACTGAGCCATGGGCACTACCACCACCTCGACCCCCAGCGGTGCACACAGCTGCTGCAGCAGCTCTGGCGTACCGGCAGCGCGGGCACCAAAGGTAAAGTTTTCGCCACAGAACAACGCCTTGGCGCGGCAATTATGCACGATACTACGCACAAACTGCTCTGGGCTGAGCGCCTTGATCTGTTCAAACTCCGGCACAAGATAGTAGTCAACGCCCAGGCTTGCCACTAGGTCGTGTTTATCCTGAGTCGATAGCAGCCGTCTGCCCTTCATCTTGTTTTCCATCGGCAGGCGGAAGGTAAACACCGCCGGTTCGGCCCCGTGTTCCTTCGCCCACTGTACAGCACCGCCGATCACAACACGGTGACCAATGTGGATGCCGTCAAAGTAGCCCATTGCCACAGCAGTGCCTTTTTCCGGCGTTGCCAGCGGCAGCGGAGCAAACTGTGAAATGATCTGCATGGATAATCGTTCCTTTTTAGTTTCGTTCCACAAACAGTTTTTCGACCCGCAGAACACCTTCCACGATGTTTGCCAGGCCCAAGAACTGTCCCTGCGCATTGCGCACCCGGTAGCGGCCATCTGCTGCCGGGTAATGGCTGGTGGGGCAGCCATTGTACAGATGCTGCTCCACTCGGGGAGTCACCACCAGCAGCGGCAGCGGCTCAAACACACTTTCCACCGGCAGCATCAGCGCTTCCAGAGCATCCATTCCCTGCTGCTTTGCAGCCTGGATCTCCTCCAACGTGTGGGCATCCGCCTCGGTATACAGGCCAGCCGAGGTGCGGCGCAAAGCGCTCATGGTGCCCTTTTGCCCCATGGCAGACGCTATATCTTCCAGCAGCGTGCGGATGTAAGTGCCTTTTGAGCAGCGCACCGTGAGTACATACTCGTTCTCTGCCGGGCTTCCGCCATACTGGATATCATAGATCTCAATGGGACGAGCCTTGCGCTCCACAGTCACACCTTCGCGCGCCAGCTTATACAAAGGCTGGCCATTGATCTTGACCGCAGAGTACATGGGCGGCACCTGCATCTGCTTGCCGATAAACTGCGGCAGCACAGCCAGAAGCTCAGCCTCACCGGCTGTAACCGGCGCTGTTTCCAGCACGGCACCTGTGATATCACCGGTGTCGGTCCGGGCGCCCAGGCGCAGGGTCGCACAGTAGCTCTTATCGTGGTTCAGCTGCAGGTCCACCGCCTTGCTGGCGCCGCCGCAGAACACCGGCAGCACACCTGTTGCCATAGGGTCCAGCGTACCGCTGTGTCCCAGTTTGCGGGTGCCCAGTATGCCGCGCAGCTTTGCTACCACATCAAAGCTGGTCCAATCCATGGGTTTATCTACGATCAGGATCCCCTGCATTTAAGCTTCCTCCTGGTTTTGTCCTGCATCCAGCTCGGTCTCCACCTCTGCCAGGATCGCACTTTTTGCATTGTCCAGATTGCCCAGCAGCTCACAGCCTGCTGCACGATTGTGCCCGCCGCCGCCCAGACGCCGTGCAATGGCACAGGCATCCACGCCTTTTGCGGTACGCACACTGATGCGGTAGCTGCCGCCGGGCTGCTGACGCAGGGTCAGGCCTACCTTGACCCCTTCGATGCTGATAGGCAGGCTGGTCAATTCCTCCAGGTCTGCCGGGTCCACCTTGCTCTGCTCGATCTCATCCCGCGTCAGGTAGATCAGCGCACAGCGCCCATCCAGATAATACTCCAGATGGTTGCGTGCAATGCGCTCGGCCTCCATACGGGCACGGGGCTTTGTATCAAACAGCAGAGTGTTCAGTGCCTCCACATTGCAGCCGGCTTCAATAAGCTTTGCTGCCACCAGATGCGTGTTGGCGCTGGTAGATGAAAATTTGAAGCAGCCCGTGTCGGTGGCAAGGCCCGTGTACAGGCAGTTGGCAATATGCGGTGTGAGGGTCACTTCCATCGCTACGATCACCTCATACAGCAGCTCTGCTGCGGCCGCCGCATGGCCGTCCAGCAGAGTAAAATCCGCATAGCCGGTATTGCCGGCATGGTGGTCGATGCACAGGTCCACATGGCGGCTGAAATGAGCCATGCTGTTCCCTTCACCAAAAAGCTGCATACTTGCCACATCCACCGCCACGATCATCTCGGGTTCAAACTCACCCTTGAATAGCCGGGGATTGGTGAACGCATAGCGGGACGGGATGGCATCGGAGCAGAGCACCGCCGCATTTTTTTCCATCGTCTTCAGTGCGTAATACAGCGCACTGCCACAACCAATGGTATCACCGTCCGGGTTTTTGTGGCACAGAATCAAAATGTTATCCGCAGC